>JAUHXX010000371.1 GCA_030426825.1 Bacteroidia bacterium
CCATTTATCCCCTGCATATTCTGGATCAAATATATTCGTATTTAAATTATCCATTTCGTCTATCTTCTTTAAACAAGAGCTCAAAGTCATTCCAATCGATATACAGATTAATAGCCTAATCATCCTATTTTATATGTTAAATGAAATCCAAATGGTGAAGGCATGAACGAAAACCTATCTTTAAAAGGACTAGTAGAGTTTAATTTTGGTTCTGTATAGTTTTTCTTAAATCTTCTATATGTATAGATGGTTGTAGCTAGCGATAATCCTGTAATCGTCAAAGAGGTGTAAAAACCAGCCCTTAATCGGTTGTACTTGAGATTATGGGTTTCAGCAAGGCCTTTATATTTTTGAACGTCATTGTAATTGGGTGAATAATGATACAGTTCAATATTTTCTTGTACTTTATTTTTATTGATGTATGAATAAATCATGAAAGTAGTAGTAGTCAATGAAGCCGCCAAAGTAACTGTGAGTGGAACGGTGAGATGCTTATGAAACTGCATGCGATAGTCTTTGTATTCTCGCTCAAAATTTTGCCTTTCGTTTGAAACGACCATTGGCACATTGACATTGGTTTTTTCGTTTGTCTTCACCTCAAAATCAACTTCTGCTGTGATATAGCCTGGAGACCAGATTTTAGCCGAATGTTTCCCTGGTTCCAAATCAGCTTTATAGATTTTTAAAAAGATAGAATCATCTACCAAAATTTCAAAATAACCATTATCAACCTCTACCAAGAAATTCACCTGACCTTTTTCACTTTGAGCAAATGTAAACTGGGCAAACAGAATCAAGATAAAAAAGGAAAATACGTTTTTCATTGATTCAATTTATTCATTCTTAATCTAAAATTAAGGTCAAAATGTTTAAAGCGTAGTAATTATTAATTAAATGGGCTCTACCGCTTCTTCAACCTTCAAATTGTCAATAATAAATTCTTGTCGTTCTTGCGTATTTTTACCCATGTAATAGCTCAAAACATCTTCTATTTTGGCGTCTTTACCTATTAAAACCGGGTCTAGCCTAATATCATCTCCGATAAAATTTTTGAATTCATCAGGAGAAATTTCTCCCAACCCTTTAAACCTTGTTATCTCCGGGTTTTTACCCAAATTAGCAAGTGCATCTAACCGCTCCTCTTCTGAATAGCAATAACGGGTCTCTTTTTTGTTTCTTACCCTAAACAAGGGTGTTTGTAAAATATAAACATGTCCACCTCGGACTAACTCTGGAAAGAATTGAAGGAAGAAAGTTAATATCAATAGTCTGATATGCATTCCATCCACATCTGCATCTGTAGCGATTACAACATTGTTATACCTTAAACCTTCAATCCCGTCTTCTATGTTTAACGCCGCTTGCAACAAATTAAACTCCTCATTTTCATACACCACTTTTTTGGTTAATCCATAACAATTCAAAGGCTTACCTCTTAAACTGAATACAGCTTGAGTTGAAACATCTCTTGATTTGGTTATTGACCCACTTGCCGAGTCACCCTCAGTAATAAAGATTGTTGAAGCTTCCTTTTTATCTGATTTTTCATCATTCAGATGCACACGACAATCTCTTAACTTTTTGTTGTGCAGGTTTGCTTTCTTCGCGCGATCTCTAGCCAGTTTTCTAATCCCAGATAACTCTTTTCTTTCTTTCTCAGATTGCTTGATTTTCTTTTCGATAATATCAGCTGTTTCTGGATTCTTATGTAAAAAATTATCCAATTCAACTTTCAAAAAATCATTGATAAAAGCACGCATACTTTTACCTCCTGGCTCAATTTCTTGAGATCCTAATTTGGTTTTAGTTTGTGACTCAAAGACTGGCTCTATCACTTTTACAGAAACAGCAGCAACTATTGATTGTCTAATATCAACAGCATCATAGTTTTTACCAAAAAAATCCTTGATCACTTTAGCCACAGCACCTCTGAATTCTGAAAGATGTGTCCCCCCTTGGGTGGTATGTTGTCCATTAACGAAAGAATAGTAATTCTCACCGTAACTTCTCACATGTGTAAAGGCTACTTCAATATCTTCTCCTTCTAAATGAATAATTGGATATAATGGATCAGACTCCATGTTATCTTCGAGCAGATCCTTCAATCCGTTTTCAGATATAAATTTTTCGTTATTGAAATAAATGGCTAAGCCACGATTGAGATAGCAATAATTCCAGAATAGCTTCTCTAAATAAGGCATTCTGTATTTATAATTCTTGAAAATCGATTGATCAGGGATAAATTCAAAATAAGTTCCGTTACGCTCATCCGTTTTTACCACCTCATTATCCTCAATCATCTCACCTTTTGAAAAGACTGCTCTTTTCTTTTCTCCTTCACGTATTGATTCAACTATAAAGTTATCTGACAGCGCATTTACTGCTTTTGTACCAACCCCATTTAATCCTACCGATTTTTTAAAGGCTTTAGAATCGTATTTACCTCCCGTGTTTATTTTAGATACACAATCAATCACTTTACCTAGTGGAATTCCACGGCCAAAATCTCGCACAGAGGCTACTCCATCCTTAATTTTGATATTAATTCGTCTACCATTCCCCATCACAAATTCATCAATAGAATTATCTACAATCTCTTTAACAAGTACATAGATACCATCATCAGCAGCAGCACCATCCCCTAATTTTCCAATGTACATACCTGGTCGCATACGAATATGCTCTTTCCAGTCTAAGGATCTAATGTTATCTTCTGTATAATTTGATTGATTCTCCGCCATCTTCGTTCTATTACAATTCTGATTTACACAAAAATAAGGGTAGATAGCATTCATTTTGCAAAAGGCAGCAATAGAATATTAACAATTCGAATTTAAAAGAATATCTCCCTGCTTAAAATAATCATTGCAAGGATTCGTTTTGCTTTACGTTCGAATGTTTACTTTTGGGCAGATTTTGAAAAGCTTTTGGATGAAAAATCCATGAAAAACAGATGGTTCAGCAGTTTTCTGTTCAGCCTTGATTTTAACATCCTGAATTTGAAATCTACGCCTTCGCTACCATATATGCCTTTTGAGGCGGATGAGTCATCATTGAAATCACCATTTTTAATGCCTAAAAACAGGTTCATTTCTTT
>JAUHXX010000050.1 GCA_030426825.1 Bacteroidia bacterium
ACAGAGGACCAGATGGTGTCGGTAAAAAAGGCGGTACTTCCTTTAGAGTTAAATAGGTATAATTAAATAGAGGGATATGAAAAAGTTGATTTTTTCTTTGATGATGATGAGCGCAGTGTTGGTGCTAAACGCCCAGGGTGATATCCGTGGACCGATAGCAAATCCTGCACCAGGAGTTTTGGATGGAGTTTATGTGAAAGAACATATTCCCACTAAGAAAGTCGTGCCATACGAGTTTGTACGAGAAGCTGATGTAGCTTGGAGTAAAAGAGTATGGAGAGCAATTGATTTGAGAGAGAAATTCAATCATCCACTTTATTATCCTCTTGATGACTTTCAAGATGATATGGATCCAACAGACTTTGATGCGTGGAGAAGAAATCCCACAAGATGGAGTCTTTGGTCTATCATTAGATACCATATTATTACTGGAGATCTAACACTTTATTCTCCATTTGACCCGGATTGGCAAAAATGGAAAGATGGTGACTTATTTAAGTACCCATTCTTACAAAGCGAAAAAGGAGATCCAACAATAATTGGTGGAACGTTCTTAACTGATTCTATTTATAGAGAAGAGGTGAAAAGTATGCAATATTTAGGAAAAGAGATCATTGATCCAAATCCTCAAGCATACACGAATGTTGACGGTTATGACTCTGTTCGAGTTGATGCTGATGGAAATATCGAGACGGTATATCCACCGAATGAATTCGCATGGTTGTCAGGAGAGGATATTGTACAATACAGAATTAAAGAAGATTGGTTTTTCGATAATGAAAGATCTGTTTTAGACGTAAGAATTATTGGACTTTGTCCAGTAGTTTACGAAAGAGACGATAATGGAAACATTACTGGATTAAAAGAGCTGTTTTGGCTTTATTTCCCAGAGTGCAGATATGTTTTCCAAAACTTCTTTGTTCAAAGTAGACACAATGATTCACAAAGAATGTCGTTTGACGACTTATTCTGGAAGAGAATGTTCCAAAGTTATATAATTAAAGAGTCAAATATCTATGATAGAGAACTCCAAAATTATAGAGCTGGAGTAGATGCTTTATTAGAGTCTGAGAAAATCAAAGAGAAAATCTTTATTTTCGAACATGACCTCTGGAGTTTCTAGTGTGAATTAAAAGATAAAATTAAAGGGCTACGTTTTCGTAGCCCTTTTTTTGTGCTCTTTTGTAACGCTATCCTATCTGCTCATTATACTATTAGAACTAATCAGAGAGCGTATGAGGAGAGGAATGATATTAGTACTAAAACTATTGTTGTTTAGTCATTTAAATGCACAAAGAGGGCCTATTGGTCACCCTGCGCCTGGTGTAATGGATCCATTTTATGTGCAGGAAAATGTGCCAACGAAAAAAGTAGTTCCATATGAATTCGTGAGAGAGGCAGACGTAATGTGGAGTAAGCGTATATGGAGGGCTATTGATCTAAGACAAAAATTTAATCATCCTATGTATTACCCGCTTGATGATTTTCAGGACGATATGGACCCTACTGATTTCTCAGCCTGGAGAAGGAACACAACACGTTGGAGTCTATGGACAATAATTCGTTATCATATTTTATTAGGAGACTTGACGCTCTATTCAAATTTCGATCCGGATTGGCAGAAATGGACAGACGGTGATTTGTTTAAATATCCATTTCTACAAAGTGAAAAGGGAGATCCAACAATTTCAGGTGGTACTTTCTTGACCGATTCAATTTATCGCGAAGAGATAAAAAGTATGCAATATTTGGGCTATGAAATAATCGACCCTAATCCTCAGCCTTATACTGGTTCAGACGGTTACGATTCGATTATTTATGTGGATGGTAATCCCGAAGTTGTCTATCCACCAAATGAGTATGTTTGGTACACTAGTGAAGACATTATTCAGTATTATCTCAAAGAAGATTGGTTTTTTGACAAGGAAAGATCAGTAATGGATGTCAGAATCATTGGAATAGCTCCTGTAATTTATGACAGAGATGAAAGTGGAAATATCACTGGATTCAAAGAATTATTTTGGCTTTATTTTCCAGAATGCCGCTATGTTTTTCAAAATTTTTACGTTCAAAACAGACATAATGATGCGCAAAGAATGTCCTTTGATGATTTATTTTGGAAAAGGATGTTTCAGAGCTACATCATTAAAGAATCTAATATTTATGATAGAGAAATTAAAGATTATCGGGCAGGAGTAGATGCGCTGTTAGAATCGGAAAAAATTAAGGAAGATATTTTTATATTCGAACACGACTTATGGAGTTACTAGCTGTAAATCAAGTCGTTACGGTCTGATTGTTACTTTTTTTTAGAATGCGTATTGTCTTTATAGAAGAGATGGCCATCCCTTTTATTAAAGATTATAAATCCATTTTAAAAAGAGAAATCATGGCAGGAGGAAAAGAAACCCCAAGACAAAAAATGATCGGAATGATGTATTTGGTGCTGACCGCTTTATTAGCGCTCAATGTTTCCAAACAAATTGTATCCGCATTTATTACGATTAATAATAAATTAGAAAATAGCGCAAGTGTTATTCAAAACAAAACACTGGAGGCCTATGGCGAAATAGATAAAAAACGAGCGGGTATTGTGGCCGTTGGTGGCAGCTTAGAAGAGTTTAAAATTTGGGAAAGTAAATCGCAACAATTAAAAACTGAGACCAGTTCATTAATTGATTTTTTACTAGGTGAAAGCAATGATATGATCGCCATGTCCGAGGGTGTTGATTGGGTTGAGAAAAGAGATGAAAACGATAATATTGTAAAGTTAAAACCTCTTGATGGTATTCAAGGAATGGATAATTATGATATTCCAACCAATATGTTTGTGGGAGGAAATCCAGAAAACCCAAATGAAAGAGGTCAACAAATCATTACTAAAATCCATACGTATAGAGATGTTGTCTGTGAATTAATGGGGACCTATTCTACTGGAACTAAGAGTTTTTCTTTCACAGCACCAAGTTCAATTGAAGGATTAAGTGAGGCTTTAACAACTTGTAACGAAGAGGACAGTTCTGCGATTGCGCAATTCTATAGAACATTAACAATTCCTGAGAAATTACATGCTCATGGCGAGGCCGACATGCTTCCTTGGGCATCAGTAACCTTCGATCATGCGCCAATAGTTGCTGCTGCTGCCATGTTCACTTCGTTGCGCCTTGACGTACAAAATGCCGAAACAATGGTAGCTGAGTATATCGTGGATAAAATTAAGGCACCCATATTTAACTTTAATAAAATCGAACCTATGACCTTGGCAGGGTCTGCTTACATCAATCAAGGAGATTCGTTACCATTGAATGTTCAAATTGCTGCATACGATTCAAACCAAGTGTCTATGATTCGTTGGGGAATGGATGCTGACACCTTACCAGAGAAATGGCAAGAAGTATCAGGTGGTATTAACTTGAGCGGAGCAGAACCTGGAGCTCACAAAGTAAAGGGCGCAATTGGTGTGCGTGAAAGAGGCGAAATAAAATGGAAAAATTGGGAATTCGATTATACCGTAGGTCAACCAATGGGCGTTGTTGCACAGCCTGACATGCGAGTGCTGTATATCGGTTACGACAATGTGGTTGAGGCTACAGCATCTGGTTTTCCTCCTGAAAATGTTTCTATGTCTGGTTCGGGATGCAATATTGTAAAACTAGGAAACAAATACGTGGCAAAAGTAAGCAGGGGAACTCGCAATGCTACAATTTCAGTGAAAGGAAAAAATCCGGATGGCTCTATTGTTTCTGTGGGTTCATATCAATACAAATGCGTCCCTTTACCTGACGCACAGATAAAAATTGGAAACGTAAAATCTGGTGATGATGTGGCTTATAATTGGATTACTTCAATCAATAGACTTGGTGTTAAATTTCCAGAAGGTGTCAATTTAGATGGGAAATTTGACATTCTCGAAGGTAGTTTGCAGGTTGGTGGAGTAACCGGAAAGGGAAAAATTAATGCCGGTGGCGGTTTTGGGAGTGGTTGTCAAGAAAGACTAAGACAATCAAGGGGTAAATCTGTGAGTATAATTGTAAAATACCAAGACCAATCAAAAACTATTAAAAAAACAGGAATAACACTGAATGTAAGACCTTAATTAAACATGACTCCCGATTCATACGAAAGTTAATCGGGAGTTTCTTTTTTACTTAGTACCTTTGTGGCCGCAAAGTATGGTCAGAATAGGTAATTTATCATATCATCTTCCTCAAGGGTTTCTTTATAAGAGCATTTCTCTTTTCATTGATCGTAGAGACAAAATTGGTTTGACGGGTAAAAATGGTGTCGGAAAATCGACCCTTTTGGGATTGATTTCAAAACAAATCACACCAACCGAAGGAACTGTTGTCGTAGAAAAAGGTGTTTCAATTGGTTATTTAACGCAAGATATTGAAATTCGAAAAGACATTTCTGCCAGAGCGTATATTGAGCAATCAAACGTTGAAGTCACCAGTATCCAAAAGAGATTAGATTTTGTCAATAACGAATTAACCACGCGAACCGATTACGAATCTGAAGCGTATTCAGAATTGATCCAAGAAGTCACTGAACTAAATGAGCGTTTAACAATTTTGGATGCCCATTCAATTGCTGAAAAAATTGAACAAGTTTTAAAAGGCTTGGGATTTAAATTGAATGAGTTCGATAATTTGATAGGAAGTTTTAGTGGAGGTTGGCAGATGAGAATAGAGTTGGCAAAGCTTCTGGTAAATAATCCAGACGTGTTGCTAATTGATGAGCCTACGAATCACCTAGATATTGTTTCTATTCAATGGTTAGAGAATTATCTAAAGAATTTTAAGGGAGGATTGGTTTTGATCTCTCACGACAAACGATTTTTAGATAATGTGACGAATCGAACGGTTGAAATCGCCAATCAAAGATTGTACGATTATAAATGCAACTATTCCAAGTATTTGGTGCTTCACGCTGAAGAAATGGAGCGTGCAATGGCTGCCAAAAAGAATCAAGAAAAAGAGATTAAGCGAACCGAAGATCTGATCAATAAGTATCGTGCGAAAGCCAATAAAGCTGCGTTCGCTCAAAGTTTAATAAAAAAGTTAGACAAAGTTGAGCGTATTGAAATTGATACAATTGAGCGATCAGGCTTTAATGTGAAATTTACGCTAGATAATCCTTCAGGAAAAAGGGTGCTGGATATCCAAAATTTATCTAAAACATACGGGGATAAACAAATTTTTAGTGGATTAGAGGTATTGCTTTCAAGAGGTGAAAAAATAGCCTTGCTAGGACCAAACGGTGTTGGAAAATCTACCTTGATTAAATGCGTTACTGGGGATATTCCTTTTGAAGGGAATATTGAATTCGGCCATAATGTTTCAATTGGGTATTTTGCTCAAGATTCAGCTGAAAAACTAGATGGTAACGCCACAGTTTTCGATACCATTGACGCAATAGCTAAAGGAGAAAAAAGAAAGGATATACGAGCAATTTTAGGAGCGTTTTTATTCAGTGGGGAGGATGCGGATAAATATGTGAAAGTATTATCTGGTGGAGAGCGAACAAGATTAGCAATATGTAAATTGTTATTTGAGGATTTCAATTTATTGATCATGGATGAGCCTACCAATCACTTGGATATCCAATCAAAGGAGATATTGAAAGATGCCTTGAAAAACTATGAAGGCACGTTGTTGTTAGTGTCGCACGATCGTGATTTCCTAGACGGTTTAAGTAATAAAATTTGGGAAATTCATCCGGATAATGTAAAAACACATTATTTCGGAGTGAATGAATTTTTGGAGCGTTTCAATGAAATGGATATTGTTGCCGAGAATGATAAACCAAAAATTAAAGAAAAACCTAAGTCAGATTATCAGGCTTCAAAAGAAGAGAAATCTAGAATCAAAAAACTGGAAAATAGAATCAAAAAAGCTGAGCGCGAAATTGAAACTTGTGAAACTGAATTGGCCTTGAAAACAAAAGAGCTCGAAGAACTAGGTTACCAAGAAAACGAAAGTTATACCAATTTGGTGAACGAATTAAATATGATTAAAGAAAAACTTGATCAAGAAATGCTTGTGTGGGAAGAATCTGCTGAAGAACTTGAATCATTGAAATCTAAGAGTTCTTAAACTCTCGTCTTATTGTAAGTGCAGCTTTTTCTATAACTCGATAAGAAAAATTAGCAACCAGATAAGTTAGAATCAGTCCTATTACAAAAAACAATACCTTCAAGAAAAGGCTTGAGACGTCTAACTCTAATGATTCGAATGAAATTAAAGTAATCACTAAAACAATTGACTGATAAACAATAAGTCCGTAGGATATCCTGCCGAGTTTTGATAATATTTTAAGTTTTCTAAATTTTAATATTGAATCTTTTGAATAAGTCTGTTCAAGAATTGCATACCCGTAAAAGGCACAAGTAATTAGCGGGACGACAAGTGAAAACACTGTGTTTTTGGTAAAAAAATAACCCAGGAGTATAGCTGGAATTCCTACTAAATAAATAGCGGCATGGTTTCTTTTATTGAGATCTTTAAAGATGTCCGAAATTCGATTGCTGTTTCTTACAATTTCTGCCATAATTAAGCCAAAACCAACAGGTACTCCAAATGATAAAAGGTTAAATTCGAAGGTGCTTTCAGATAAAAAGTAAAAGGCTCTCGTACCCAACCCGACTATGATGAGTCCATATGAGATTATTTTTAAATAATCTTTAAAAAATTTAAATATCACTCCGATAAATAGGTAATAAATTAAGAACATGATAATTGACCAAAGCACGGCAAAATAAATGAATTGTTCCTGAGAAAAGTAGCTGTAATCTCGAGGGAACATTATGAAATGACTCGTCATTTTTGGTATGGTAACTTCAGTTAATTTCAGAACGTTTATAATCCAAGGATGAATCAAAAATCCGAAAATTAGCGCTGGAATTAGTACAGGAAATATTTTTAGAATTCTTCTTATGTAAAAATTCCGTAATTGGAATTTTTTGTTGTATTTGAATTCTCTCAGGGCATGTGATCCCAATAAAAATGCAGATAAGAAAAAGAAAAAATCAAAAGAGTTCGCTTTTAAAGATTCGAGTATGATCGTGGCATCAGCAATTATTCCTTCCTCAACATTCAATAAGAATAATGCGCAATATAGAAAAATAGGCACGAATGCAATAAATCGCATGAAATCGGTGTCCTTGTAATGTAATTTTCTTTTTTTAGACATAGGTCAAAGTGATAAAGAATTATACTGATAATCAATGATTTTGTTTCAAAAAACCGGCAGGATATTGTGGTCTAACTTATTCAATTAAATTTGTGGTAATGAAATTAAAGGTCTTGCATTTATTTTTATTGTCCATTCTTGGCGGACTTTTACTGGGCTTAAGTTTCCCTTTTACCGGTGGATTATTCCCTTTAGTTTTTATTGCCATTGTCCCTTTGATTATCGTGAATGCCGAGATTAATAAAGCTTCCAAAGGCAAATTTCTGCTTAGACTAGGCACCAATTACATTTACTTTCTGATTTTCAATGTGGTCACAACCTGGTGGATTTATCATGCTTCCGAAGGAGGTATGTACATGGCTGTTTTAGCCAATTCTATCTTGATGATACTCCCTTTCTTTTTGGCCGGATTCGTTACCAAACATTTAGGTGAAAACAAGGGGTTGTTGGCTTTAATGGTGTTTTGGATGTGCTTTGAATTTTTACACTTTAGATGGGAATTGTCATGGCCCTGGTTAAATCTTGGACACGTTTTTGGAAATTCACCCAAGTTGATCCAATGGTATGAGTATTCAGGCGTAATGGGTGGAACTTTATGGGTGTTGGTGATGAATGTAATCATTTATATTGTTTTACGTAACGTCAAAATAAAGGGCGAATCGCTAAAAATTCAAACGCCGAATTTATTGTTTGCAGGTTTAGCGCTTGTTATTCCAATTATCTCAAGTTTGGTGATTTATTATGGCTATGAAGAGAAAAAGGATCCAGTAAATATCACTGTAGTGCAGCCCAATATCGAAGCGCATACCGAGAAATTTACCCTGCCAACTGAGTTTCAGTTGTTCAAAATACTTTCTGCCGCAAAAGAAAAAATAGCTGATGAAACTGATTTAATCGTTTGTCCTGAAACTGCCATACCTTATGGGATGACAGAGTCATCATTGGATTCTAATCAATCCATTTTGTTATTGATGGATTTCCTTAACGATCAAGGTAAATTATCCATGTTAATTGGTGCGGACACCTATGAGTTTTTTGATAGTAAACAATCTGTGGCCTCGCGACCATACTTGAATCAATGGTACGAGAATTACAATACTGCTTTAATGCTACAGCCAAACGTACCAATAGCAAAATATCACAAGTCTAAACTGGTGTTGGGTGGAGAGAAATTACCTTTTATTTCCATGTTTCCTTTTCTAGAAGAATATTCAGTTGAGTTAGGCGGAACCTCGGGTTTATTAGGAGTTGGAGACGAGCCCGTTGTGTTCGAAGCAAAGGGAGTAGTGTATGCCCCTCTTATTTGTTATGAATCGGTCTACAGTGATTATGCTTCTATGTTTGTAAGAAAGGGAGCGCAGGTTTTATGTGTTATTACTAATGATGGATGGTGGAAAGACACTCCTGGCTATAAGCAACATAGAATGTTCTCCCAAATCAGAGCCATTGAAAATAGACGATCAGTTGCCCGATCGGCGAATACAGGAATCTCTTGTTTTATTGATCAACGAGGTGAAATTATTTCTGAATTGGGTTGGAATGAATACGGGGCCTTGCAAGCAGAGATCAATAAGAATGATGAAATCACTTTTTTTACAAAATATGGAGATTTCATAGGAAGAATTGCTTGTTATTTATCAATCGCTATGCTGATTTATGCTATTGTAGAGCGACTTAAAAAGACCGGTGTTTGGTCAAAAGTTGCCAAAAAGTAGCACTCATTTTTAGATTTATACACTGGCTATTTTATAATCTTGAAAAGAGGAGTCCACATTTTTGTCAATATTGCAGCCTTTATTTTCTCATTTAATGACATTCTGTGACACAATGTCTGAATGTCAGTATTGGCAGTGTTTTTGAATAAGCAAAAGAAATTAGAATTAGAATGACTGAAAAAGACGAACCAATAGAAGGCGAAGAGCAAATCAATCAAGAAAAAACTGCAACTGAAGATTCAACAACAACAGAAGCACAAAATGAAGAATCAGAAGTGGCAGCTGAAACGCCAGCAGAAGATAATCTTCAAGCTCAATTTGATGAATTGAATAAGAAATATTTATTGCTTTATTCTGATTTTGATAATTATAGAAAACGAACCATTAAAGAAAAAGCTGAAATTATCAGCACAGCAAGTGGATCTGTGATTAAAGATTTATTAGGAGTTTTAGATGATTTTGAAAGAGCCATAGCCAATAATGAGAAAGTTGATGATCCTACAGCGTTGAAGGAGGGATTCGGATTGATTCACAATAAATTTAGAAATACATTAGTTCAGAAGGGCTTGGAACCTATGGATGCAAAGGGTGAAACTTTTGATCCAGACAAGCATGAAGCAATTACTCAAATTCCTGCTCCTTCAAAAGATGATGTAGGAAAAGTACTTGACGTAGTTGAAAGAGGGTATAATTTAAAAGGTCATGTACTGCGCTACGCAAAAGTAGTCGTAGGCCAATAAAAAGAATTTAGAATCAAGAATTTAGAGATTAGACAAAGCGTTTGTAAAGACCGTCTAGCTTCTAAATTCTAGAATCTAACATCTAAAAAACAATGAGTAAAAGAGATTATTACGACATATTAGGGGTTGAAAAAACTGCAGATGAAAAGGCGATAAAAAAAGCCTATAGAAAAATTGCATTGCAATATCACCCAGATAGAAATCCAGATGATAAAGAGGCGGAAGAAAAATTTAAAGAGGCTGCAGAAGCTTATGAGATTTTGTCGGATGCGGATAAGCGTGCTAGATACGACCGATTTGGGCACCAAGGTGTAGGTGGAGCAAGTGGCGGCGGAGGCGGTGGCTTCGGCGGCATGAATATGGACGATATTTTCGATCAATTCGGAGATATTTTTGGTGGCGCATTTAGCGGTGGTAGAGCAAGAAGTGGTGGACGTCAACGTGTGGCGAGAGGTTCAGATTTGAGGATTAAAATCAAACTGAATTTGAAAGAAGTAGCGACCGGTGTTAAGAAAAAAATAAAAGTGAACAAGTTGGTCAATGCCGAAGGTGTGACTTATTCAACTTGCTCAACTTGTAATGGTCAGGGGCGTGTATTAAGAGTGCAACAAACCATGTTAGGTGCCATGCAAACGCAAAGCACCTGTCAAACTTGTCATGGAACAGGAAAAATAATTGGCAAAAAACCATCTGGCGTAGATGCTCAAGGCTTAAAACGTCAAGAAGAATTGGTTGAAATTAATATTCCTGCAGGAGTAGAAGAGGGCATGCAACTAAAGGTTGGCGGTAAAGGTAATGCCGGACCATTTGATGGAGTGCCAGGCGATTTATTGGTGGTGATTGAAGAGGAGAAAAACGACTTGTTGCAGAGAGATGGTGTGAACTTACACTATGAAGCATATGTGAGTTTTAGCCAGGCTGCGTTAGGGGCAACTCTTGAAGTGCCATTGGTAGAAGGAAAAGCTAAGATCAAAGTTGAAGCCGGAACACAATCTGGGAAAATGTTGCGATTGAGAGGTAAAGGTTTACCTTCAATTCAAAGCTATGGTTCTGGCGATTTATTTGTTCACATCAATGTTTGGACACCTAAAAAGCTTTCTTCTGAAGAGAAGGCAATGCTAGAAAAACTAGATAATTCAGAAAACTTTAAACCTAAACCAGGTAAAAAAGAACAAGGCTTCTTCAATAAAATGAAAGATTTCTTTGGAGGATAAAAATTAAAGAGATAAAAAAAAGGGGCTTGAATTTCAAGCCCCTTTTTTATTTAGAATATTTGTGTCTAGAAGAAATAGTTTCCTGCTTCTTTAGAGTTAACGATCAAAACTGGTACGCCTTGTTTGTTGGTAATTAAACTTTGCGCGAAAGTGTCAAATTGAGGCAATAAGCTGTCACTATGATATGCGAAAGCAATCAGATTACATCCACTTTTTACAGCATAGTTTACTATATCAGTAGAATAACCTTTTACCTTTGGTAAAACTTCTGTTACATAAGTGATGCCGGCTTCTTTAAATTGTTTTGATAACAGTCCAGAATGAACGGCAACTTTTAATTTCAAGTTAGAATCTACTTTTTTCTCCGTCAAAATATGAACCTCAGATTTTAGTATTTCTGCTAAACCAGAGGTAACTTGTTCAATTTGTAAACTCTCTTGTGATTCATCAATTGGAACCGCAATTTTATCCATGTTCGTACTTTTTAAGTCGTCTTGAACAACTAAAAACGGAACATGAGTACTGGTAATTACCTTTAGGGCAAAAGAACCAAACATTTTTTGTTGAATTCCTTTTGAACCGTGTGTTCCCATAATGATTAATGAGGCGTGTAATTCAGTTGCCGCTGCAGCGATATCAGTAAAGATAGATCCTGATTTAACATGATAATTCACTTCGACACCAGCAGGTATATTTGTTAGTTTAGAAATGATTTTTTCAAATTCAGATTTAGCCTTAGCAGTTCCTTTGCTGTCTTTTACAACATGCAATAGTTCAACATTAGCATTCATTGATTTCGCAAGATTCATTGCATAATTGACAGCATTGTCTGCAACCTTAGTGAAATCGTGGGGTACAAGAAGGGCTCTTTTTTCCATTCGGATAGATTTGTGTTAAATATATGAAATCTGACGTTATAGCACTCATATCATCAACTGATTTATTAACGATAAATTGTTGTGGCGCATTTGATTAGTTTAATTACTTAACATTTTATAGGGTAAGTGTAAGCTAGCTACCCTAACCAACCGTCTCTATCCAAACTTCTAAAACTAATAGCTTCGGCTATGTGCTTCACCTTTATGTGATTAGAGTAATCTAAATCGGCAATTGTACGACTGACCTTTAAAATTCGCGCATAGGATCGAGCTGAAAGTCCCATTTTATCCATGGCTTTTTTAACCAATTGCTTACCTCCTGCGTCAATTTTACAATATTTTTCAATTTGTTTAGGGCTGAGTTGTGCATTGTAATGCAAACCATTTGAAGCATGAAAACGATTGGCCTGAAACTTCCTGGCTTGAACAACACGCTCTCTGATAGATTGACTAGGTTCTCCTTTTCGTTCTTCCGCCAATTGCTCAAATTTCACTGCTGGAACTTCTATGTGTAAATCTATTCGATCCATTAAAGGTCCAGATATTTTATTTAGATAGCGTTTGACTACCATTTCATTGTCTGAATTTGGGTCGTTGGGGTCATAAAAATTGCCTGAAGGTGAAGGATTCATAGAAGCTACCAACATAAATCCAGCGGGGTAATCAACGGACATTTTTGCACGTGAAATGGATACTACGCGATCTTCTAGAGGTTGACGCATGACTTCTAAAACTTGACGTTTGTATTCTGGCAATTCATCTAAAAATAAAATGCCATTGTGAGCCAACGATATTTCCCCAGGTTTCGGGTGTGATCCTCCTCCAACTAATGCAACATCAGATACTGTATGATGAGGAGATCGAAATGGCCTTGTCATCATTAATCCACTATTGGCCCGGATTAATCCAGCAACGGAGTGAATTTTAGTTGTTTCTAGTGCTTCATCAATGGTTAAAGGCGGTAATATAGAGGGTAGACGTTTTGCCAACATGGTTTTTCCTGATCCCGGAGGGCCAACTAATAAAATATTGTGCCCTCCAGCTGCCGCAATTTCAAGTGCTCGTTTTACGTTTTCTTGACCCTTGACATCTGAGAAATCGAAATCTGCGTTCAAATTATTTTCATCACCAATCTCCGCTTTAAAAACAGCAGGTTCAATTGCTTGAACACCATTGAAAAAATCTACCACCTCCTTTATTTTATTCACCCCTAATATTTCCAGTCCTTCTACAATAGCCACTTCATTGGCGTTTTGCGCTGGCAAAATAAATCCCTTAAACCCAAGTTCTTTAGCTTTCAAGGCGATAGGGAGCGCACCTTTAATAGGTCGTATGCCGCCGTCTAAGGATAACTCACCCATAATTAAATACTCACTGACAAGTGTTTCGTTGATTTGATTCGAAGCTGCCAATATACCTGCAGCTATAGTCAAGTCATAAGCTGAACCTTCCTTTCTAATGTCAGCCGGAGCCATATTAATTGTGATTTCTTTACCAGGAAACTTGTACTCAGAATTGGCAAAGGCAGCCTTTATTCGTTGGTGACTTTCTTTTACGGCACTGTCCGGTAATCCGACCATAAAAAAGTTGATGCCTCTGTCAATATTCGTTTCAATAGTAATGGGAATGGCTTCTATACCATATACCGCGCAACCAAATGTTTTGATTAACATATCTAAAAATTTTAGTAAATACTGTTGCGAGATAAGTAAGACAAACTTAATAAAGATTAATTAATAATCTAAACTTTGATTAAAAAATAATCAATTTAATCCTTTTTAAAGTTGTAAATTTGAATAAAATGAAGAGATGAAAGAAGACTTGAATCAACCAGAAAAGATAATTGTAGAAAAACCGGCAATGACTTTTAAACAGAAGGCAACGCTAACAATAACCGTGTTGATGATGGTGGCTTTAGTTGCCTTTATTGTACAGAATTATAATAAGGTAAAAATAGATTTTTTCATGTTCGAATTCAGAGTTCGAATCATCTACCTAATGGTATTTTCTGCGGTAATTGGCATGTTCAGCATGTATGTGTTTCAAAAATACCGCAGGTCCAAGAAAAAGAAATAATCAAGGATTTTCGAACAGCAACCTTTTCGAAAGAGCAATCAAACAAATAATTACGAGCAGTACTGCCGCCGCGGGAATCAAATAATACAACATAGACGTTTGGTTTTGAGGGGTAGATTCAGAAATGTTACTAGAATTAATGTCAAGAGAGGGCCCATCAGAAGATGATAGGGCAACATTTTCAACAATAGTTGCATTATTCAGGTGAGACGCATTTACCGCAAGTGCAGAAAATATTGGAGCCACGAATGCAATGAGCACAATAAGACTTTTCATGGTTGAGGTTTAGGTTCCCCTTAAACGATTGAAAAAAATGTTTATTGCGTATAGTCCGAAAATTATTTATTCGGTAGTCCTATTATATCTACTTGTTGTGTTCTAATTTGCTCGTTATAGGCCGGAATTTCTGAGTTTTGAATGGTTGACCATTTTGCTAATAACTCGTTGATTTGTGTTGTTAGTTCATCACGTACTAGCTTCATTTGTTCTGTTGGACGGTCATTGCTCATTGATGCCAATGAAGCCACATGCGCTAATTTATTGTTCAACATGATTGGGAAATTCAACATATCCTGATTGCTTTTTAATTTGGTCTGATAGAGTTTTCCTTCAATATCTGATAAAGATTGAATGATTTCATCACCCTTTGAAATCAGGTCTTTCTGTTTATTCGGATCCATTAATTTTTGCAATTCGGCAATTTGAGATTTGATGAGTCTCATATTAGTAATTGCTTCGTGCGTGGCGTCTAAAGTGTTCCTTATATCTAACAGAAATTCAAATTTCATTTGTAAATCTTCTGCGGATCCTTCACTTCGAGGGTCCATTAAAATTTTAAATTTTTGTCCTAAACCATAAGCCTTACCATTCATATAAATTGATGCTTGATATTCTCCTGGAGGCGCTTGAGGACCATTCAAAGTTCCCCACCACATTAACATTCCATCAAATTTGTCAGCTTTCGGATAACGCATATCCCAAACAAATAGGTTTGTTCCAATTTTTGGGTCTTCCAACGTTCCCTCATCTTTTTTAGGATGATTTGAGAAACTACGGATTAATTCTTCCCCCTTATAAAAACGCAATGCAAAAGTGTCAGATTCTTCTAATTCTTTTTCTAAATAGTAATGAATTCGAACCCCTCCGCTATGATTTGTTCCTGCTGTTGGGGATGTTTTAGAATTTCCACCCATTTGATAGCTGTCAGCAGGTTTAAACAATTCTAAATGCCACGGCGTTTTTTCTAAGTATTCATGAATTAATTGAAGATCATCTAAAACCCAAAAACTTCTACCCTGAGTTGCTACAATTAAGCTACGCTCTTTGATAGCCATATCGGTAATTGGAACAATGGGTAAATTTTCTTGAAAAGTCTCCCAGTTTAAACCGTTATCAAAAGAAATATACAAGCCGCTTTCAGTTCCGCAATACAATAAACCCTCTTTTTCTGGATCTGCTCTAATGACTCTAGTGAAGTGGGTAGGGTCAATTCCGTTCACAATTTTATCCCAGGTTTTACCATAATCCTTTGTGTGATAGAGATACGGTTGATAATCAGCCAACTTATAAGATGTAGCAGCAACAAATAACCCACCTTTATTGAAAGGATCAACTTCAATGCTATTAATCATGCTCCATTCTGGTAAACCTTGTGGAGTAACATTTACCCATCCAGCTCCGCCATCAGTAGACCTATGAATCAATCCGTCATCTGACCCTGTCCACAATAAATCTTTCTCAAGAGGAGATTCAACTGCTGCAAAAATGGTACAATAGTATTCAACTCCTGTGTTGTCTTTTGTTATTGGTCCTCCGGAAGGTCCTAATTTAGTACTGTCATTTCTGGTTAAATCAGGGCTAATCACTTCCCAACTTTCACCGCCATTTTTTGAAACATGTAAATGGTTTGATGCGGTATATAATTTTTGTGGATCATGAGGCGAAAAGAAAACTGGGAAATTCCATTGAAATCGATATTTCATTCCTTCAGCTCCATATCCTATTGGGTTATCAGGCCATACATTGATGGAACGATTAGAGTTTTTTTGATGATTTTGTCGGGTTAAAAAACCGCCATAACTGCCACCATAAACAATGTCATTATTTTCAGGGTCAATGGCAATGTGTGCGCTTTCTCCACCTGCAGTACTTTCCCAATCGTCCTCATCTATAAAACCACGATCAACGCGGCTTCTTATTCTTACTGTTGAATTATCTTGTTGAGCGCCATAAA
>JAUHXX010000372.1 GCA_030426825.1 Bacteroidia bacterium
AGGAAAATGTTATATGGATCAAGGGGACTACGAGAATTCTGCCAAAGCATTTGATCAAGCATCAGATTTAAATAAATCTGATGAAAAGTACCCTTATTTTAAAGGAGTTGCTGAATTTCAGATGGAACAGTATGAATTGGCCATTAAATCATTTGATGAAGCGATAAAAAGGAAATCAGATTACGCTTATGCCTATAATGACAGAGGTTCAGCTAAAATGCAAATTGAAGATATAGATGGTGCAATCAGTGATTATAAAAACGCTGTCAAATTCGATAATTACCTGAGTTTCGCGTATAACAATTTAGGCTCAGCTTACAAAGCAAAAAAAGACTTTGCCAACGCCGAAAAATACTATACTGAAGCGCTCAAAAGAGACCCGAAGTATTACGTGGCTTATAACAACAGAGGGACAGCTCGATTTGAAAAGGGAGATTATAAGGAAGCTTTGAGTGATTATTCTAAAGCCATTGAAATCAATTCTAAATACGCATATGCTTACAACAACAAAGCTTCAGTATTCATTAAAATGGAAAACTATACTGAAGCGGTTTCAAACTGCAATAAAGCACTTGAGCTTGAACCAGAGTATATGGAAGCTTTTGTGAACAGAGGAATTGCCAAAGAAATGTTGAAGGATTTAAAAGGAGCCTGCGCCGACTGGGAGGACGCTTTTATTTTAGGGTCGGAAAACGCAGAAAATTATGTTAATGGACCAGCTTGTAATACAGACAAATAATGAGAATTAGAATGAAAAATTTAGGACTTACTTTGGCTGTAATCTTCTTAGCAGCATCAGCTTACTCACAAGTAGAAACGCCATTTGATAAAAAACTATTCAAAGAACAAAAAGACCAATTTAAAGAGGCCGAAAAACACTTACAAGAGGGAGATGCTTATTTTATGGCATATTCCGTCGATTATAGAAAAGCCGTGGCCGAATATCTTCAAGCCAATGAATTCAATCCTAACAGTTCAGAATTGAATTATAAAATTGGAATGTGCTATTTCAACTTTGACAAATACAAAATGAAACCCTACTTTGAGAAGGCATATAGCTTGAAACCAACCGTATCTAACGATATTCTTTTTTACATAGGAATATCTTACCACATTGAAGGTGAGTGGCAAAAAGCAATTGATTATTATAATCAATTTGCAGGAAAAGCAACTGCTCCAGAACTGCAACCCTTGAAGACAGCAGCGTTTAAAAAGGTGCAAGAATGTAAAAACGGTCAAGAACTAGCTGATAAAAAAGCTAGAGTTTGGATTGATAATTTAGGAGAAAACATTAACACAAAGTATCCTGATTACGGTCCCGTAATTTCGGCGGATGAGGCTATTATGGTATTCACAGCAAGAAGACCTGGATCTGAGGATCTATCTCCTGACGGTGCATATTTTGAAGACCTGTACGAGTCGAAACGCGTAAATGGAGAATGGTCAAAATCAGTGAGCATGGGTAAACCATTGAATGTTCAAGGTCAACATGATGCAACGATCGGACTTTCGCCTGATGGCCACACCTTGTTCATTTACAATGATAAAAAAGGAAATGGGGATATCTACATCTCGTCAGACGAAGATGGCTCTTGGTCTAAACCAGAGCAGCTAGGAAAAACGATCAATACGGATGCACACGAACCTGATGCTTCACTTTCATTTGATGGTAAGCGTCTGTACTTTACTTCAAATAGACCTTCAGGATTTGGAATGCACGACATCTATTATGCTGATTGGAATGAAGAAAAAGAAAAATGGGGTGAAGCAGTAAACATTGGCAATGTATTGAATACACCTTATGAAGAAAGATCTGTATTTATCCACCCTGATGGAGAAACCATGTATTTTTCTTCAACCGGGCACAATACAATGGGTGGATTGGATTTATTTTATTCGAAACTTGTTGACGGTGAATGGCAAAAACCAGTAAACTTAGGACCACCTTTAAATACTCCTGATCATGACGTTCAGTTAGTTGTTGCAGGTAACGGAAGATATGGTTATGCATCTTCGTATAGACAGGGTGGATACGGTGAAAAAGACATTTACCTAATTACATTTTTAGGTCCAGAAAAACCGCCAATGCTATCGAATGAGGACAATCTAATCGCCTCAATAGCTAAACCGATTAAAGAAAAAATTAAAGAGCCAGAATTAGTAGTTGAAGGTTCAAATATGGCTATTCTAACTGGAATTATAAGAGACGAAAAAACCAAACAACCGTTACAGGCTCAAGTAGTTCTGGTTGATAATGATAAAAATGAAATCATTGCAGAATTCATGAGTGATAGTAAAACTGGAAAATACTTGGTTTCTCTTCCGGCAGGTAAAAACTATGGAATTGCTGTTAAGAAGGACGGCTATTTATTCCACTCTGAAAATTTTGTTATTCCTGAAGCTAGTGGATTTAAGCAATACAAAAAGGATGTTGATTTGAAAAAAGTCGAAGTTGGTCAAACAATTGTACTCAGAAATATCTTCTATGATTATGCAAAATATTCATTGAGAGATGCATCTATTAACGAATTAGAAAGGTTAATTGCATTACTGAATGAAAACCCTACAATGAGAATTGAATTGGCAGGGCACACAGATACGCGTGGATCGGTAACAGACAACCAGGTCTTATCTCAGAATCGAGCAAAATCAGTGGTGGACTATTTAATTTCTCACGGCATTGACAAATCGAGACTAGAGTTCGCTGGATATGGAGAATCCAAACCTTTGATCAGTGATGAAGAAATATCTAGGATGAAATCTAAAACTGAAAAAGAAGATGCTCATCAACAAAACAGAAGAACTGAATTTAAGATCTTGAGTATTTAATCAAAAAAAAATGCAGTCTAGTCGATTATTTTAAAGCTTTTATGCGAGAAAATATTAAATTCGCACTTATTATTTAATTGCTCATGAGAAGATTACTTATCATATTGATGTTCTTGCCTTTAGTAGGGATTAGCCAGACGAAATATTCGTCTGAATCTAAAAAGCTCTACAACAAGGCGTTAAAAGAATATAAAAATGGTAATACTTCTGAGGC
>JAUHXX010000373.1 GCA_030426825.1 Bacteroidia bacterium
TGAAACGTCACAATAATATTTGTCAAAACGACCTACATTCTCTGAGGTATATTGCATGTATCGAATTATTGGGAATCCTGCTGGCATTCCACTTTTATGAATAAACAATTCTTCAAATGTGATGTTGCGAATTGTACTCGGATATCTTAAATGATCCTTCAAAGAATCAGGAAGATATGCCTCTAAACTGTCTTTTAATTGGTAGGCCCCTAACTCATATAATTTCATTCCGACCATTGTGGTAGCGACTACTTTAGTCAGTGATGCCAAATCATAAATGGATTCATCCGTAACCACTTTTTGCCTTTGATACGAGTGATGCCCAAACTGACGGTCATAAACTATACATCCGTTTTTTGCCAGCAATACCTGACAGCCTGGAAAAGCCCTTCCATTCATTGCGCTATTAATCGCCCAATTTATTCGTGATAAAGTATCTGTATCTAATCCGGTAAACTCGGGAATCGATCTTGCCAATTTGCTTGCAATTATTTCTTCTCCTTCAATCAACTCATTTCCTTTTACAAAAGATCCATTTATCGAAATTCTCCCAGCCAATTGCTGCGCAAAAATATCCGCATTAAAATCAGTATAATTCGGAACAAAAATCAAGGTTGGTGACTCATTTAATTGCTCGTAATGTGAAGGGTTTGAGAAACAAACAATCGTCTTAGAAGATGGCTCCAAATTATTCAAATGCTTGAGAGATTCTACATCAACCGTATCACTCAAGAACAATACTTTTGTACCTGATGTTTTTGTGATTTTTTTAATGGCTTTTAGATCCAATTTCTGTTGGCTAAAACTCACACGATTCTCTTTTCTGACTTTCTGAGAGGATTTCATTTTTTGCTCTGAGTAAATCGCGAACTTAGTTGTAATAGGGAGAATGTTTGCTTGATTTGATATCACTGAAACTGCGTTATGTGCAAGGTTTAATTTTGAATACTTTAAGTCAGCATCTAGATTAATCCGCTTCGGATTTTTCATGATAAAGCTCTTTTGATTCAAAATTCTTTTTGTACTCTCATTGAATTGTTTTTCATTCACAGGGCCTTTCCATTCGTTAAATGGAATGCCTTTTTCTAACTGACAATAAATTAGATCAGCCCCAGTTTGCAAATGATCATTCATTTTCGTCTGAGGAGTTTTCACCACATAGAGGCCATCATATTTATTCAGGTCTCTATATTTATTCAAGTCGGCTGTATCGAGGAGTGCTAAATCCAGTTGTACGGCTAGATTTGAAGTCCGTGTTACTTTTAAAAATTCGTTAAAGTCTTTTTTGAGGTTGCGGTCAGAAAAATGATTGGTTATCGATTTCACTCCATGAGTTTCATCAAGTGAATCCATCCATTTAAGATCTTCAGAGTTTAGTTTTAAACTATTTCCGAAATCTAGTAATCCAGCATTCATTTTTCTAAACGTTTGCATCAATTGAAGATCATCATCAGTAGTCGCTCTCCAATATGGATATTCGGGAAGGTCTAAAATCTCAAAGAAATTTGCTACAATGAACGGTTGAATAATAGTAAAAGTATCTAGACGATTTTTTAGATACGAGATGCTGTCTGGATTCCAATTTATCAATTCGATAGCTCCAGGCTCATTCTGAACTATCCAATTCACTAGACTATCAGCATTGCTTTGATATGTATTAGGAACCTGAACAATGAAATGTTGATGATATTGCTGTTTAGCAGATAAATTCCCAAAAATAGAATCAGCCCATTGATTATTTTCAATGATGGGAGCGTCAGATATTACCTCTTGAGGGTCGCTTTTACATTGAAAAAATATAAAAAGCGGGCATAAAAATAAAAGTCGAATTAAGTTCTTAGTAGCCATGCAATTACATCTGGTGACAAATGTAATATTTTAACGCAGAATGGTGATCATCCCGGTATAATCATGGACATTTTCTTCGAGATCAACAATCTTTGCTTTGTAGACCAAAACGCCATCTGCTACTAAATTACCCTGATAATCTCCGTCCCATCTGAAGTTAGGATCTTCTGTTTGAAAAATAAGTTCACCCCAACGATTGAATATTTGAAATTCAAAATCTATCGAACCAATTACAGAGACTGAATAAGCATTATTAAATCTATTTCCGTCAGGAGTAAATGCATTTGGTGCATAGAAATAAAATTCTGGTTTAATATAAACCGGCTTAGTTATCGTATCTGTACAACCAATTTCATTGTAAGCAATCAATGTTACATTATACCAACCCCAAGGACTGTAGACTGTACCAGGCGAATTCTGCGTAGAGTTATCTTCGTTCCCTAAATCCCAATACCAATTAACGCCGCCTACTGAGGTATTTTGAAATGATACGAGTAAATTTTCCATAGGATCGGACGACAAGACATTAAAGTTGGCTTGGGGCCTTACTACATTCACAGTTGTTGTTCCATCAATGTGATAAGTATGACAAGCATCTTCTACTGAAACTGTGTATGAGGTTGTGTTATTCGGACGTACATTCACTTGATCTGTCGTTTCACCACTGTGATGCCAATGGTAAGTGTAATTTCCTAGACCTTCAGTGGCTATGACCCAGATATCTGCTGAATCACCTGGGCAAATTAATTGATCAGGACTCATTTCTAATTCTAGTACCGAAGCGGTCACTGTTATGGTGATGTCCTTATCTATTTCCACCCCACAAGCATCCGTTACAGTTACCGTGTAAGTTGTAGTTACTGTTGGCGTGGCTATTGGGTTAGATGCAGTTGCACTGCTTAAACTAGCTCCATTATCCCAAGCGAAAATTGCTCCGGCAGGGCCGGTTGGTGAACCTCCAATAGTAGCATTTCCTCCAATACAAATTGTTTGATTTAAGCCTGCATCAACTATTGGCAGTGGATTAACTGTTATCGTTACTTGATCTGTTGCGGTACATAAATTACCATCCGTAACGGTTACTGTATATGTTGTAGTAACAAGAGGTGATGCAATAGGATTAGAAGCCGTTGGATTGTTAAGGGTAGCAGCATTATTCCAGCTATAAGTT
>JAUHXX010000374.1 GCA_030426825.1 Bacteroidia bacterium
TGAACGTTCGTCTTTAAATACGGTCCTAACAGAATTGCTACTTAATCCATTTTCAAGGTTGACAGTTTTAGACCCAATTAGTTCATTGTCTCTTATTTTCATTTTTGAAACACCGTCATAGGTTCCGACTATGATATCACCCTGATCATCTTCATTAATGGATAGAATCTGATTAGAAACTAAGCCTTCACTTGGTGTGTAAGAAATAAAATCTTGGTGGTTATATCGCATAATTCCTCCGAAGAAGGTACCCACCCAAATGTTCCCAAACTGGTCATTGGTCACACACCTAATTCGGTCATTAGAAAGTCCGTTTATTTCTGAAAGACTCCTAAAATCATTGCCATTGAAGATACTTATTCCTTCACTGGTGCCTATCCAAATTTGACCATAATTATCTTCAGTGATGGATCTAACACGTTCGTGAATCAAGCCTTCTCCAAGTCCCCAAGAATTTATAGTGTCATTATGCACTAAATTCAAACCATTTTGTGTCCCGACCCATAATTTATTTTTACCGTCTACATACATGTTAAGAATTAAATCATGGCTAAGACCATCAGATTTGTCTAAAACAGTAATGTTGTTGTCTTGGAATTTGCATAAACCTTTATCAGTTCCAATCCATACGATATCACCTTGAGCTAACAAGGAGCGTATTTTCATGTGTGGTAAGGTGAAATTCACTTTTAATTTACCAGAAATGCCCTTCTCATCAGGATCTATAATCGAAATTCCACGATTGGTGCCGATCCAAATATTGCCTTCATGATCTTGCGTAATTGATCTGACAAAATTGTCCGCAAGTCCATCATCTTCATTTATGGTGGTGAACGACTTACCGTTGTAATAAGAGAGCCCATTTGATGTTCCGAACCACAATACGTTACGGTCATCTTGAAAAATGACTCTGACATTTTCTGCGGCTAAACCATTATGCCTGGTATAGTTGATGAATTTGATTCCGTCAAATTTACAGACACCTCCGCCTTCAGTACCGATCCACAAAAAACCTGAATTGTCTTGAAGTATGTAGTAAACACCTGAACGGCTAAGCCCCTGCTCTAAGGAGTAGCTTTTGAAATGAAATTGCTGGGCAAAGCTTTGCGTGGCAACTCCAACAAGCAGTAAAAGACTCAATATCAGTTTTGTCATGTTTATTAGAAAGGTACCAGTTTACAAAGTAATAGTTTTATAGAAGAACAACCAATAATTGCACCATTTTATTTAATCTGATTTTTATCATCTTTTATCTATTAAAAATAGGAGTTAATAGAAATATTTTACTAAATTCAATATCCTAAAAAAATAGAACCATATGTCGTTATTCAACAAGATGTTTGGTGGAGCAAAAGAATCAACTTCATCACAGGCAGTAGCTTCAAGCACTGGGTCTGGAACCAGTAAGTTGGCAACCTTTGGCCGATACACAGACATCAATAAAAACAAAAAGCAATTAGCAGCTTGGAAAAGCTCTAATGACTTATTTAAGGAGAAAAAGTACGTAGAGTCTTTTGAGCAATTCATGATCTATATCAAGGATGAATCATTAGATAATGTATCGTTCTCAAAATCTGGGGATTCCATTTCATTTGAAATCACTCAGGGATCAAAGGTGATAAGAGGAACCGGAGATGCTAATCAATTCTCTGCTGAAGCTCAAATTTGCATCATGGAGCAAAACTCTATTCCCGTAATGAGAAAGTTAATGAGCATTAATTTCGGCTTGAGATATACCAAGTTTGCCTTAAAAGATAATGTGCTGGTCATGAAGTTTGGTTCTCATGCAATGGATGCTTCACCTGGAAAATTGTATGATGCGCTTAAAGAATTAGCAAAAAAAGCTGATCAACAAGATGATCTATTATTACAAGAATTCTCATCTCTTAAGGAAATTGATACCGACAGCATTATACAATGGCCAGCAGAATTGAAAGAGGCTAGATATGCTTATTTGGTAGGGATGATTGGATCGGTTAAAGAAGAAATTGCTAAGCATGAAGCTGAATTCATGTCGGGTGGAATTGCCTATTTATTATTGAATTTAACTTATAAGATTGATTATTTGATTGCCCCTCAGGGAAAATTAACCGATTCATTAGAAAAGATTCAACACATGTTTTTCGCGAAAAACAACATGAGCACTCGCGAAAGAAATGAGCAGATTATTGAAGAGTATGATAAAATATTAAATACTCCGAAAGAAGATATTTTGGAAGGAATATATGACGTAAAATGCACTTTCGCTCTAGCCAATGCTGCCGCTCACAAAACAGTAATGGATTTCATGTTCAAAGAGCGTGAAAAAGTTGGCTGGTACCGGGACAACAATTACCCACAAATGGTAGAGGCGATATACAGTTATATGATTGCGTACTCATTTTTTAATTATGGCATGGTATATCCAGTAACACAATTGTTGAATATTCCAATGGCTGTAATGAATCCAGATTTCTATAGAAATTGTGGGTCTACACCAGATTTAATTAATAACGGCGTGTTAGATGGACAAGCGATTACCAAAGAGGTGAATTCAATTATCGCTAACGCTAAAAAAGATTATCCGAGTATTGCATTGAATGCCGGAGCTTTAAACTATTCAAGTATTTCAAACTTTATCGATTCATTGATTCTTCAACTCGATAAATTAAATCTTTCTAAATAATCTTGGTATGGAACAGGTAATAAACGAATACAAAGATATCATTGTCCAAATCCATACACCTACAGGTTCAGGAACTGGATTTATTGTAAAAGATAAGGGCTTAATTGTCACAAATCGTCATGTGATTCAAGGTTCGCAAGAGGTAATCATTAGAGGTGAGCACTTCAAAAAAACTTTGACAGAAGTATTGTATACGGATGCATTGAACGATATCGCTTTTTTAAGAGTGCCGGACAGTCTTTCAACAGAACGTCAAGTAGAGATTTCTAATGAACGAGTTAACGCCGGGCAGCCGATTATAGCAATTGGTCATCCACTTGGCTTAAGATTTACCGCAACACAGGGG
>JAUHXX010000375.1 GCA_030426825.1 Bacteroidia bacterium
TTTTGATTCGTGTAGACGATTCAAAAGATGAAAAATACGATAAACAATACTTGATGAACTGGAATTGATATGGGAAAACTCTATGATGATGTTCGTTTTATCTGCGGGGTTCCGATAGTAATCCGTTGCCCAATCCAACACATCCAGGTAAAAACCATAAGCATCAACGGGTGTAGAATTCCCTTTGATACTCAATCTACCATTGGTGTTGAGCTCAATTTGAGGAGTCCTCTCTGTTCTATTTAAAACGAAATTTTCCATTTATGCTTTTAACAGTTCTTTATTGTTCTTGTTAAAATTTTCGGCAAAGCTAAGGCATTTAAATCAAATCTAAAAGTTTTAGGAAGTTTTTATTTACTGATTATGAGGAGTTTAGTGTTTGTGTATTTTGCTCAATCGGTTTAGTCTAGTTGTCGAGTAGATTTATTGTTCAACTAAAATATTATCGGTAGGATGAATTTTAAATTCAATATTGTCAGCCAAATCTTGAACTTTCTGAATATAATCCTTCATACTGTCATCAGAAACTTCATAATACCAGTTGCATTTCACCCTTGATTTTCCACTGTCTTGCAAGCGTTTTAGCGCATGGAATATTTTGAAGATCATAGAAGAGCTGCTGGAGTTTAAATACAAGAAACTAACCGTTACGTCAGTTTGTTGATTGGGTGTGCGGTAATAATCACTGATCCAATCCATGATATCAAAGTAAAATGAGGCGGCATCTTCAGGCATAGATATCCCACCAAAACGGATCTCCCCGTTAGAATTTAAGTAGAAGTGTGGAGTTTTTTCTGATCCTTTTAAATGTAAGTTTTGCATAGGATAAGAATTAGGGTGTATGTCAATTTAGGGATAATAGGCAGCAAATCAAAATACTAAAGGCCTAGATCTCATTTATTTTCGACAGAGGAGGGAATTCTATGAATGAATATCTAAATGATTTAGATGAATAATCTCAAATAACCCGACAATTTTTTATCTTTAACTGAACAAGAATTATGAAAAAGATATTGCACGTTTTTGTCCTGAGCTGCCTAGTAAGTTTTGCTTCCAGGGCACAAGAGGTTCAGGTAGTTATAGCGGCTGGCTTAGATTGGGCTACCACAGTTGCCATGAGTCCAAATCAACAATTTGTAGCTAAAACTTTTTCTACGGCTATTTCGATTTGGGATGTCAAAACTGGTAGGATGTTGCGGAATGTTACCTATTCTAAAGACCTACTAAAACAGGCAGATTCCATTTACTTTAGTCCAGACAGTAAAACGATTATTACCAGCCAAGCCTTTACCAATGATCAGTTTCACATCAATGTTGAAACGGGCGAATCTGTTTACAAAGAAGGAGCACCATACGACTACACCAATTATAAATATGAACCCACACGCAGAATCATTGCCTCAACGCATTTGTATGAAAAATCAATGAAAGATTTGGTCTTTACTTCGCCAGATGGTAAAACAGAAATCGTTTATAAAAAAGTAAAGAACACATTCGGCGCCACTGAGGTTATGCCTTACATTTACACCACCTATTTCAGGCAAGGATCAAAATCAGTAGGCCCAATAGACACTACCTTGAATGTCAATTTTGTGTTCAGTAAAGATTCAAAATACCTGTTTACCGGGCAAGCGATTTATGATGTTGAGTTGCGTAAAAAAGTACAGGATTTAAAAATCGTTCCTTTCACAGGCAGGTCAGTATCATTTGTTCCGGGCTCACATATTCCTGTTACTTCGGGAGTTGACGGAGTGCGTATTTGGCAATTTCCAGACGTGCATGATATTGAGGTACCTAACTTCGTGAATTTCAAATCTTCTAATGATGGAAAGATCTTGATTTGCGAAAAGTATTCGAAAAACACAGAAACTAAGGAATTTATTGGGGTTGACTTAATGAAGAAAAAGATCATTGGTAAAATGGTGACCTCTAAAGAGTCAACTATCATTTATGACGCTTCACCTGACGGAACCATGTTTACCTTTTTAGAAATGACTAAGGATAAAATGGACCCCACCAAAATCAAGAGTAGAACCTATGTCTGCGATAGTAAAACAGGTAAAAAAGTGAAAACGCTTGACGGTTGCATTAAGGCCTTTTTTGGTCCTAAAGGTGAAACTGTATTAGCCGATTCATCAGGATATGGAATGTACAAGCATAATTTGGCCACGGGTGCAGTTTCTAAATTTCCTAGCGCTTCTGCAGATCCTTCCATGTATCTTTCTCATGTTTCACAAGATCATCAATATGTATTCACGATTAATTCAGCCATTTCTACTACTGAGTATAAAACCAGACTGCAAGTTTGGGATTTTGAAACCGGCGCTTTGTTCTTTGAAAAAGATGTTAAAGGGGTTCATATCGGAGCCATGCAAATCAATGCCGATCATTCATTACTCACCTATACATCTTCTGAAAATAATGAGGTATATGTGGTTGACCTGAAAACTAAATCTGAAAAATTTAAGTTTTCTGGGCATTTGACCTATGTTGAAGAAGCACGTTTTTCTGATGACAGTGAGCGTTTGATCACAAGCTCCTTAGATGGTACCCGAAGAATTTGGAATTTGGTGACTGGAAAAGAGATGGTCAGTTTAATTTCAACTGGGCCTAAAGATTTTGCCATTGTCAATCCTGATCAGTTTTACTACGCAACAAAAGGTGCACAAAAATTGATTCATTTTGTGAAAGGAGTAGAGGTCTTTCCCTTTGCCCAGTTTGATTTAAAATACAATCGACCTGACATTATTCTTCAAAGTTTAGAAGCTTCCAACCTTGATTTAATCGGTCCGTTTAAAAAGGCTTATTTAAAGAGATTAAAGAAAATGGGCTTTACAGAAGAAATGCTGGATGGGAGTTTTCAATTGCCTGTCGCTTCAGTAACTAACGAAAAAGAACTGCCCGTTATCGCTACCGAGAATAAAATCAATTTAGATATTGCCGTAAATGATAACGAATTCAATTTAGATCGAATCATTATTCGGGTCAATGAAGTT
>JAUHXX010000376.1 GCA_030426825.1 Bacteroidia bacterium
AACGATTTAATTTAAGTCTAAAAGCCTGTCCGTGTTCTATCGGATGGGCTTTTTGTTGTTATTAATTAAACAATTGAGTAACTTTAAACGTTGATATACAGTATATTTAAGCTAGAAATGGATTTACACACTTGGATATTTGTTTTTACCTTACTGGCATACCTGTATTATATTTCACGGGTATTTGACCAGGTAAAAGTCTTGTTGATCAAAAAAATCAAAATTCACAATCCTGAAACTGGTAGGGAAGAGGAGCAAGAAAAATGGCGGAAAGAAATGAAAGCCATGAAAACCGAAATTAAAATCTTCAAAAGAAATTCGTTTCTTATTTTTCTATTGATTCCTGTAGTGGAGGTAGTTGCACACTTAGTTGTTGGTGAGTACTTTATCAACAGTATTCTGCTATCATTAAGCTTTTTTGTATTGTTTTTGACTTGCCTTTTATTTCTATTGTTTACTTACAAAGGAAGACAATCAGATAAGCTAGAGAAAAAATATACCTGGAAATCGGGGATTTTTTAACTTAAAATTGACTTGATGTCTGGTCTAAAATATTGATCAGATTTCAATACTTTACCATCTTCTCTATAAATAGGATTTCCATCCTTATCCAATTTACTCATATTACTTCTTTGAATTTCTTCAAACACTTCGGCAATTTTATGTTGCATACCATGTTTTAAAATCGTCCCGCATAAAATATAAAGCTGATCACCAAGGGCGTCCGCAACTTCTACAAGGTCCTTGTTCTGGGCTGCTTCAAGATATTCTTCATTCTCTTCTCTCATCAATTTGTACCTCAATAAAATTTCATCATCCGAAATTTCAGTCGTGGGTTGATAATTATTCTCAATTTTAAATGATTCATGGAATTTTTCAACGTGCTGAATAACTTCGTTTAAGGTGATATCTTTTGCCATTTTTGTTATTTTTGATAAATATAACGCATGCCTAAAAAAAAGATGCAAATCCACAAGGTCCTTTTACTAACATTTTTTACCCTATTCGGTGTAATCGGACTAGGGCAAAATGTTTCTCCAACAGTCATTAATTATTCTACACGAGATTTCGGAAAGGAATATAATCCTGAAATATTTTGTGCAACTCAAGATCACCGTGGTTTAATGTATTTTGGTACTGGAAATGGTGTACTTGAGTTTGACGGGCAATTTTGGAAATTAATTAAGGTTCAGGCAGGCTCTTATGTTCGAGCTATAGGTACAGATTCAACCGGTCGAGTATATGCTGGTACTTTTGGCGATTTCGGTTACTTTCAGGCTGAAGCAAATGGAAGTATGGAGTTCGTTTCTTTATACGATAAGATTCCTGAAGACGATCAGTTTTTTTCGGAGATTTGGGCCATCCACTCCAATAAGGATAAGGTCTACTTTCAAGCCCAGGAACTATTTTTTGAATATGATTTAGTAACAGAGAAAATAAAAGCCATTTATCCAACCGAGACTTCTTCATTTCATACTTCATTTATGATTAACGGTGTTTTACATCTAAGAGCACGTGAAATTGGAGTAGTAAAATACGTGGATGATGATTTAAAAAGATTGAGAGGTACCGAGAATGTGAGAGGTTTAGGAGTGTTTGGTATACATCAGTTAGAAGATGATTCATTATTAGTCATCACACAAGAAATTGGAATTTGGAAGTATAAGAATAATGGATTTAGGCAGTTGCCTGATGAAAACAATGTGCCAATTAGTAGTTTAGGAATCTTTGGGTCCATTGAATTGTTTGACGGAAATTTCGCGCTTTGGAGTTTTACCAATGGTATTTATATCATGGATAAAAACGGTATGATCATCAATCATATTAATAAAAACATGGGATTAGCTTCCAATGATGTCAAAAGTCTTTTCCAAGATAAAGATCAAAACATTTGGGCATCTACTGGGAATGGTATGGCTAAGATAGATTATTATTCTCCTTTAACTTATTATTCCGCAACGCATGGAATTGACGGGAGTGTTCAAGCCATAGTAAGGTACAATGATATGCTGTATTTGGGGACTTCAAATGGTTTATTTATGCAAACTACAAACGGTCAAAAGGTTTTTAGTAATACTCAAATGATCAACGCCCAAGTTTGGGGGTTTGAAACTATTGATGATGAGCTGCTAATTGCAACCTCTCAAGGAATCTACTCAACTAAAGATGGTGCTCATATGACGCTAAAAACAACATCTCAAGAAAGTGCAAATCAAATTCTTTATTTAGAAAGTAAAGATTTGATTGTGTCTGCTGGTTCATTTGGAATCAAAGTTTTCGATCGCTCATTTAGAGAGGTGTTTGGTTATGCAGAGAGTTTTAGTTCTGTTATTGGAATTCAAGAAGATCCAAATAATCCAGGAATAGTGTGGTTTGGCACAGCGGTGAACGGCGTATATCGATTAGATATGAGAGGAGACTTGTATGAAATGGATCAATATGGTGATTTTGATGGCTTACTGGATAATTTAGGAAAGCCTCTTATTTTAAATGATAGTCTGGCATTTGGAACCAAAGAAGGTTTGGCCTATTTCATTGATGAGGAAACAATGAAAGCTGGATTGTCTGAAGAGGAAAAAGAAGACCCAATGAATTACAGAGGAATGTTTCAAACCCTGGATTTTCACGGGAAAATGTCAAAAGGTCAATTCTTGTTTTTAGAGGGGAATTCGAATAGAGATTGGTATAGCGAAAACAATTACTCAATAGCCTATTACGATAAGAAAAAGAACGAGTTTATCAAGAGACCGTTTGCGGGAGTCGACTTCGGCAGGATTAATGATTTTTACTTGGAAGCTAATGGGTTGCTATGGGTAGGAACCGTAGATGGTTTGATCCGTTTTGAATCTAATCCAATAAAAAAGTATGATAACCCGATAAATGTACTGGTTCGAAAATTCGTGGTCGGAACAGATTCAATTGTTTTTAGCGGCTCATTTAGCGAGGATGGATATACGGTTTCCAACCAATC
>JAUHXX010000377.1 GCA_030426825.1 Bacteroidia bacterium
TCCAATATCATCTAAACTCGAAATGAAAACTGGTGTATTATCGTTTAATGTATCTTCTATAGAACCAACTCTTGTCGAGTCATCTTGGGCAAAACTTATGGCGCACGAAGTGACCGTAAGTAAGAGTAGTGTAAAGTTTTTCAACATGTTTAATCTGTGTGATTGAAGCCCTCGTTTTTGAAAAAAGGCCTGGCAAAGCTACAAAATTAAGAAGTAACCTACCAAATCCATCTACCAAATTTTATAATCTTATAATAAGTTGTTAACATTTGGTTCATTCAACTTTGGTCTGGCATTTGATAATTATGAATAAATTTGAACACACAAATCATTACAATGAAAAGTTCCAACTCGTTAATTATTATTCTTGCATTTCTTTTAACTGTTTCAGGTTCAGCTTATTCACAAGATCAAGTGGCCTACAAAATAGTTTGTTCAGGCTTTTACAATTTAGAAAACCTGTTTGACTATGAAGATGATCCTAAGATCAGAGATGAAGAATACATGCCAGATTCAGAAAAAGCATGGGATTCTACTAAGTACCATACAAAATTGAATCATATGGCTAAGGTCATTTCTGAAATCGGAACAGCTTATACGCCAGATGGAGCTGCTGTTTTAGGAGTTTGTGAAGTAGAAAATAAAAGAGTTCTTGAAGATTTAGTCAAAGAACCTAGCATTGCTAAAAGAAAGTATCAAATTGCGCATTTCGATTCTCCTGATAGAAGAGGAATTGATGTTGGATTATTGTATCAAGAAAAATACTTCAAATTAAAAAAAGCGGTATCCTATGAATTGATTATGCCTTTTAATGAGGATTATAAAACGCGTGATCAATTAGTCGTAACGGGAAATATGGATGGCGAAGATGTGACTTTTATTGTAGCGCATTGGCCTTCTAGAAGAGGTGGTCAGCAAGCATCAGAACCCAATAGAATAGAGGCTGGGAAATTAGGGAGAAGGATAATTGATTCTTTATTTACAGATAATCCTGAAGCAAAAATCATTTTAATGGGTGATTTAAATGATGACCCTAACAATTTAGCAGTAACAGAATATATCAAGGCGAAAGGTAAACAAGCGAAATTAGAAAAAGGGGATATGTACAATACCCTCTACAAAACCTGGAAAAAAGGAAACGGTACCTTGGCGTATAGGGGGACATGGAATTTATTTGATCAAATAATTATTTCTCAATCATTCTTAGATGAATCGCAGGTTGGATACACTTTACATACGGCAGAAATATTCAAGAAAAAATATATGATTCAACAAGAAGGTAATTATGCGGATTATCCTTTGAGAACATTCGCGGCTGGGCAATATACAAACGGTTATTCTGATCACTTTCCGACCTATGTTATTTTGAAAAAAGTAGCGAATTAAGATGCAGAAATACTGCCTTTATCTCTTCATCTTATTGTTGAGTGCCTGTGGTACTCGTCAAATTGCTGATTATTCATCAGGAACAACAGAGATAAATGCCGAGCAAGAATCCTCATCATTAGACTCGATAATCAATCCTTATCGTGAAGAGATGAGGGCTACTATGAATGTCAAAATCGGGTATACCAATCAGTCGTTGGAAAAATATACACCCGAATCACCTTTAGGCAATTTTTCAGCGGACGTGATGCTAGAGGCAGGCTTGAAATACGCCAACAATCAGGCAGATATTGATAGTAATCTAATAAAAAACACGTTTTGCTTGCTGAATTTTGGTGGATTGAGATCTACTGTTAATCAGGGAGATATCAGTGTTGGAAACGTTTACGAATTGATGCCATTTGATAATACCTTGACTTTAGTACAGTTGTCTGCAAGTAAGCTGTCTGATATGTTGGATTATCTGAAAAAAGTTCAAGGACAACCCATTTCAGGGGCTAAAATTGATCTCAGTGGTGACCATCATTCTATTGTAATTAACGGCAGAGAATTCGATAAAGAATCAGATGTATTAATTGTTACTTCAGATTATTTAGCAGGAGGAGGAGATAAAATGGAATTTTTTAAGGGAGCGAAAAATTCATGGAATTCTGGAATTTTAATGCGCGATATCTACATTGAACATATCAAAAAAGTGGGTGAACTCAAGGCGTATCCGGTTGAAAACCGAATAAAACTGAATTAATGGATAGAAGAAAGTTTTTAACCTCAATCGCCACTGGCAGCTTAGCCATTGCCTCTTTGTCTTCATTTAAAGACAAACAGAAAGGCCAGAAGATCACTATTCTTCATACGAACGATACACATTCGCATATCGACCCATTCCCTGAAAATCACAAGAAATATCCGAATAAAGGTGGAGTAAGCAGGAGAATGAATTTAATTAACACCATCCGAAGTCAAGAAAAAGAAGTACTCCTGTTGGATGCTGGAGATATTTTTCAAGGGACTCCTTACTTTAATGTGCACGGTGGTGAGTTAGAATTAAAATTAATGTCTCAAATGGGCTATGATGCCGCAACCATGGGGAATCATGATTTTGATGGGGGAATAGATGGATTCATTAAAGCAATGCCGCATGCCAGGTTTCCTTTTTTATGTTCAAATTATGATTTTAGTGATACTGAACTGAATGGCAAGACAATTCCATTTAAAATGTTTCAAAAAGGAGCTATAAGAGTTGGTGTTTTTGGGTTAGGCGTGGAGTTAGATGGTCTTGTTCCTAAAGATCTTTATGGCAATACTCAATACCTGAATCCCATTGAGAAAGCAAATTATTATGCCGCTCTGCTAAAGAAAGAATATCAGTGTAATTTGGTAATCTGCTTGTCTCATTTAGGACATTATAAGCGACTGAACGAAATGTGTGATCAGGTATTAGCCGCTGAAACCGAAAATATAGATTTGATTCTTGGTGGTCATTCTCATACCTTTATGGATAAGCCTGAAATGCATAAAAATAAAGCTGGAAGGTCCGTCCTCATTAATCAGGTTGGCTGGGCAGGTCTTTATTTAGGAAGGG
>JAUHXX010000051.1 GCA_030426825.1 Bacteroidia bacterium
ATGACTAATGAGCAAAAAGAATAAAAAGAAAGTTTCAGAATATGCTCAAAACTTATCTCATGAGCTGCTCACGCCTTTAGCAATCATCCGTTCTAAAGCAGAGATTTTAATGCAATCACCTAACTTAAACGGTGAAGATTTAGAAAACATTGATGTGATTTTAAAAAATGTTAGACGCATTAATAGTTTAAATAAAAGCTTAATTCTTCTTTCGAAAATTGAAGAGAAAGTATATGTAGATCGTGAGCAGATAAATATAAAAGAACTGACTGACGAAATATTGGAAAACTTCGAAGATCAAATTCGATCAAAAAAATTAAGCCTGCGTTTTAAGTTTGATAAAGTAGGACAATTATTATCTAATCGCACACTGATTGACATCTTGATCACCAATTTGATTAAAAACGCAGTTGTGCACAACACCGAGAATGGTTTTATCCATATCTCAATTAATGAAGGTCACTTTGCAATCGAAAATTCCTTTGATAAAAATTTCCCACCCCCTGTTCAACATTACAAGAGATTTTCATCTTCCAGAACAGAAGAAGGTTCTATAGGATTAGGCTTATCCATAGTTAAAAGAATTAGCAAATATCTAGAGATTCCAATTCATTCTGAGCACTCAGAGTCTACTTATAAATCAAGCTTTACCATCAGCTAATTTTTTCTTCAGATTTTCTACAGATTTCGTTCAGATTCTAAACAGAATCTCAATTTATATTTGGTCTAAGATTTAAAGTTAGACTAAGATGAGCAATCTATATAACGGCCTTACAACGCAAGTTCAAAGCCCTCGATTTATCAGAGTAAGCAAAGAAACGATTGGCGAATTACATTTCCCAAAATCGGATGTATTATTTAGAGAATCTGATAAACTACAAAGAGAAAAAGATTTAACAAAAGCAATTCATCTCGGCAACATGTTCCACTCAAAGGTCCTTATTTCTTTCGAAGACATTGAAGGATTAAAACAAGTTGAAACAACAGTTTGGGGAATAACAGATTGCCAGGTAATCCTGAAAAAAAACTTGACTATTCCAACAAACAGAATTGTCAGCATTCAATACTAACCTTCAAAAATTGTGTTATGAAAATGAAAAATTACAAAGACGTAACGCCGGCAGTTAGAAAAAAGGCTTTACTGAAATACCTGAAAGATCCAGATCAGGCATTAATTAAAATCAAAAAAACAAGTACTCAAGAAGAGTTTCAAGCCATTGAAATTTGGGAGCAAGAAGAGTATCTACTCATAGTTGTAGACCCAACAGTTTTGAGTGCTTTGAACTGGGATGTGTATGCTCAGGACCTTGATGACGAAGATTATGGAGATTTTAATCCTGATGAGTTTTCGGATGATTTGGGTGATGACATGAATGACACCTATTACGCTTAATAAAACAACCTTAATTTATATAAAACAATGAAAAAAACAATGTTAACCCTTGCCTTTGTTGCAACAACTTTAGGCAGTGTATTTGCTCAAGAAACTAAAAAAGTTGAGGCACAATACCAAGGATTTGATGGATCTGTATACAGCTTCGTTGATGAAAACAGTGATTACTATGACTTTGAGAGATGTCCAAGTACGATAGTAAAGAGTTTTGACCTAGAAGGGGACACTCATTTTGATGATTACTTCAGAGTAACTTACGTTATCAAGAAAAATGAGGATGGGGATGTTTACTATGAAATTCAAAAATTGGAGCAAGTAGCATCTGAAGATTAAGATAAATCTACTGTATGAACAGGCCATATTCACACAGGGCGAATTCCAGACGTAAAGTCTGGAATTCTAACCCCCGATTAACGGTAATAATTGTACTGACTTTTATTTGGTTTACCATGTTCATGGTTGCCAAATTAACTCACTAAAGCAGAGTAATGAAAAACGCGCATAACATTATATTGATTGGACCATTAGGGACAGGTAAAAGCACCATTGCTGAGCACCTTTCAATCAGAACTGGCCTTAGAAACATTCCGGTAGATAAATTAAAATGGTACTATCGGTTAAATAATGGCTATGATTTAGTAAAAAGTAGAAATATCCTTAGAACAAATGGATTTAGTGCTTTGATTGACTACGCACAATCTTATTTTGGACCTAGAGAAATTCACGCAATACTCAATCAATTTTCTGGCATTGTTGACCTAGGGGCTTCTGATACTCATAGTAATGATATGCGCAGAATGAAAGAATTACTTCATTATTTAGACGGGTATCCGAATGTATTTTTGATACTTCCTTATCCTGATGAAAACTTAACCTTGCAAGTATTAAACAAACGACTAATTCAGCGATACAAAGATGATCGACTGAAAGGCCCTGTACTCAATACTTACTTAGAAAAAAATGAAGAATTTGTGCGATCAACTCAAAACCATGTCGCGGCAAAACATGTGATATACACCAATGATAGGTCCTTTGAAAAGATTGCTGAAGAAATTATATTAAAATGTGACTTCAGCCAAAATCAACCACAAAGAAAAATGCTCAATCTAGTGTCATAACACAATAAACACAGGTTAAACAAGCGTCAATTCTGCAGACTTAAAACGTTGAAAGAATTGGCGCTTCGTTTTTTAGAACCACTTCTTTTTCTTGAAATAATAGACAGTTAGCGCTCCAATCACGAGCATGGATCCTAACAAATAAAAATAGCCATACTCGGTTTGTGTTTCAGGGATATTCTGAAAATTCATGCCGTAAATACCTGCTAAAAACGTTAACGGAATAAACACAGCAGATAGAATGGTGAGCATCTTCATGATCTCATTCAACTTATGACTTTGTAAATTGAAGATAAGGTTGAGATTACTTTCAAGTTGTTGTAAATCAAAATCTACATCATCCACCACAAAATTAATCTGCTCTTTTAAAAGGTTATAATAATGATTGTGAAATTCTTCATCCTCCCAATTCTCTAATTGAATAAGCACTTCTTTTAGGTTAAGCAATGATTTTTTTAGAATCATCAAATCTTGTTTAGACTCTTCTATTTTAACAACAAATTCAGGCTCTGGTTTGATTTTATCCAAATCTTGAAACAACTCCATTGCCTTGCCAATTTCTTGATAGGCAATTTCATAATTATCAATTATTGCCTCTAACAATTTGTACAATAAATAATCTGCCTTTTTTCTTCGAACCAGACCTTTGTTCTCACGAATATACTCCCTAACCCCTTCAAAATAATCCCCTTTTTTCTCCTGGATAGTCCATAAAAATCCGCTTTGATAAAAGAACTTAATCCGGTCATACAAAAAATCGTCACCGTCCTTAATTAAAACGTTAATAGTTAAGAACACTGAAGTTTCAAGATCAATCATCTTGTTTTTTTGATCTTCCTCAAAGACCAATACGTTCAAAAAATCATTGAGATTATTGAGCTTAATAATTGTCTTAATCTCCTCTCTCCATTTAAAACCGTAGATATTCAACCAGTCTACGTGATCTTTATTTTGCTCTAATTCAAGGGACTTGTCAAAATCAACCTCACCGGCATCAAAACGGTTTTCATTGTATTCTATCAGTTTCGAATTCTCAAGAAAGGTCATAATTCAATTATTTGCTAGTTGACTGGTTCACATTTAGGGCTGTCTTGATGTGTAAATCTCTTTGTGGGAAAGGAATTGTAACTTCATTAGATCTGAAGGCTTCATCAATTTCAAATCTGATATCACTTAAAACATCTTCAATTAAAAACACTTCATCTGACCAGAAATAAACTTCAAAATCAAGACTGCTGTCTCCGAACTTGGTAAATCGAACAAAAGGCTTGTATTTTCTGCTCACTTTAGGATGAGAATTTACTACTTCTAAGAGTATTTCTTTCACGAGTTTAGTATCAGATCCATAAGCTACCCCAACTGAAACATGGAATCTTGGCGGATCTTTCATGTGACTCCAATTGGTGACATTATCGTCCGTCAGCTTGCTATTAGGAACTAAAATGGTGATGTTGTTTCTGGTTTTAATTTGAGAAGTCCTTAATCCAACTTTTTTTACCACACCAATCATATCCCCAACTGTAATGATATCTCCAGGATCAACCGTCCCTTCAAACAACAAGATAACTCCTGAAATAAAATTATTGAATACACTTTGGAGCCCGAGACCAATCCCTACCATTAAAGCAGCAGAACTGGCAATTAGCCAAGTAACATCTAAGCCTACAATTCGGATACAAGCTAAAAAATAAGCCACCCAGGCTACATACTTTATAATCTGATAGAATCCTATGATTCTACCCTCTTCCATGTTTTTACGTCTGAAATACCTTCTCAAGGATTGCAACAAGATTCTTAGACAAATTTTAACGCCAATGAAAGATAAGATGATCACCCCCAATGCACCGATTGTAAGATTGAAGGCGTGGTATTTAAAAATACTGTATTCTACAATTTCTGGTAAATTCATCTATATACTACAGTTTTGGAGGCTCGTAATTCTCAATCTTAATTGGCTTTTGAAGCATAACATTATTTGGAACTGAGATAATTTCTCCTTCATCAGTTTGTAAGATAACGAACATGGTTTCAATATCCACAATTTTACCCGAGATATTGAAATCTTTCTCCATAATGGTGATTTTGTCTCCAATTTTGGTCGATTGATTGAAAAACACGATAATTCCTGACGTAACATTAGATAAATGTGACCACTGCGCAAAAAATGCTACACCAAGTACCGTTAAAATGGATGATATAAACAACCAGATTTGGCTTTGATCAACACTCCATACTGAAGCGATAGACGCAAGCGTCACCAAAGTCAAAATTGAATTGACGGTTTTTGCCGCAATTACCCTTCTTTCTAAACTGAAATTCCGTTTTTTAATTCTTCTGTTAATAAGCTTGGTTAAAACAAACTTGATCAGGAAAATGATGGCCAATACAATAATTGTTTCAATTATTTGCATTTGATACATATCGAAATACTTCATAGTATAAAGATAAACATTAAAGGCCGAATCTTAATGAAAAGACACGGCCTTCAAGACGCTAAATTGTAATTTTAATTTATAATTTACCAGTTATGAATTCCCAGTTTTTTTTATCTATTGCTGAATTTAACAGAGACAACCAATACCCTTTATCTTGTCGGTAAATTGGCGGATGAAACAACAAATCTCCTTCTTCATCCCAAAAAATAGATCGATCGTCAACATGCTCTAGCACCAACAAATTGGTAATTGCCTTCTTTATTCTTTCCATCTCAAGTACAGAACCCTTCTTTCTTGAGATTAAGCTAAGTACTACATAATTCATCTTGTTCAGTTTTAAAATTCTTCGTGTAAATAAGTTAAATCAAGTGCTTCTGAAGTATCCCCAGCCAGATACATTATCACCAAATATTTGCAGGCTTGATAATCGAAAACATAACCTTTCATATGTCTACCTTTAAAAGGAAAAGAGATCAATGATGGATCGTGATCTGACAACCAATTTCTAAACGCCTTTTTAATTTCCCCTTTAAGGCTTGAATAGGATACAATTGTATTTTTCATAACCGACTATTTTTATCTTCAATTGAAAATTACCAAAATACATGCCAATTATCCAAATTTCTACCTGCAATCTATCCGAATTAAGTAATATTTACTTAAATTGTGAAAAAACTAGATAAAATCCATGAAAATAGATGAAGTTGATATCAAAATCCTTGATTTTCTCCAGACAGATGCCAACCTAACAGCAAAAGAACTCTCTGCAAAACTCTCATTATCAAGTACTCCGATATATGAAAGGATAAAAAAACTAGAAAAAGGTGGAATTATTAAGAAATACGTAGCTCTACTCGACTCTGAAAAACTAGATCAGCACCTGATGGTTTTTATTAATATTTCAATCAAAGAACATCAGCAATCGAGAAGGACATTGTTTTTGGAAAAATTATTGGCCTTAGAGGAAGTAGTAGAACTCTACCACACTTCAGGTTCACATGATTTTATGGCCAAAGTAAGGTTTAAGAATATAAAAGAGTATCGAGACTTCCTTGTTGACAAGGTAGCCCCGATACAAAACATTGCAGATATTGATAGTCAAATTGTACTTGACGAAATCAAATACACGACCGAAATAAAACTCACGAATTACATCCCTAGTAAATAGGCAAATATTAAGGGAGCTACAATCGTTGCGTCAGATTCGATAATGAATTTTGGGGTATCAATATCTAGTTTACCCCAGGTAATCTTTTCATTCGGTACAGCACCTGAATATGAGCCGTAACTGGTTGTAGAATCAGATATTTGACAGAAATACGACCAAAACGGAATGTCTTCCATTTCCATATCTTGATACAACATAGGCACTACACAAATTGGGAAATCACCCGCAATTCCTCCTCCAATTTGGAAGAAACCAATTCCATTTCCTGAATGCTTCACGTAATAATCAGCCAAATAGGTCATATACTCAATTCCAGACTTAACAGTTGAAGCCTTCAATTCACCCTTCATTACATATGACGCAAAAATATTCCCCATAGTACTGTCCTCCCAACCTGGAACGACAATAGGCAAATTCTTTTCGGCAGCTGCGTACATCCAACTATCTTTCAAATCAATTTCATAATACTCTTCAAGCACTCCGCTTAACAACATCTTATACATGTACTCATGCGGAAAATAACGTTCTCCAGCAGCTTCGGCATCTTTCCAAATTTTGACAATATGCTTTTGCAATCTTCTAAACGCCTCCTCTTCTGGTATGCAAGTATCTGTTACTCTATTTAAGCCTTTTTCTAACAAATCCCATTCATCTTGAGGTGTTAAGTCACGGTAATTTGGAACGCGTTTGTAATGCGAATGCGCCACTAAATTCATGATGTCTTCTTCTAGATTTGCTCCAGTACAAGAAATGATTTGAACTTTATCTTGCCGAATCATTTCAGCAAAGATTTTTCCAAGTTCAGCTGTACTCATTGCTCCGGCTAATGTCACCATCATCTTGGCACCTTTGTTCAACTGATCTTCATACCCTTTGGCAGCATCAACCACTGAAGCCGCGTTAAAGTGTAAATAATACTTTTCAATAAATTGTGAGATTGGTTTTTCCATTTTCTCTTCTTTCTAATTATGGGATAAATACTTGTACAACTTCAAATAAAATGAGTAGGATAATGATCCACTCTAAAATACTACTATGTCTATGCTGTAGGATAGTTTGATACAAATCAAGGTTCTCTTTCACAACAGACAAATTCAACTGTAGTCCTTGGTGTCTTTTTTGGATCTCTAATTCTTGACGCAATTGCTTATCAATCGTTGCTAAATGTTGCTCAGACCATGCCACGTCTGGTGTTTCAAAAACAAATAGATTTTCTGCTACTTTGTTTTTTAACACCATAGTTTGACCGATAATTTGGCGCACTTCTTTTCTACTAATACTCAATACTCCTTTTCCAACCAACTGTTTAGAAAAGCCTCTTGTCAACTCCAACAAATCATTCACCTGCAATTGAAAATCTTCTAAAGCAACTGTTTGACCTATATTAAGAGCAATGACATGTGCCGTATCACAATCTAATTCAGGAACAGTAATGGTTGAAAACCCAACTTTAAACGGTGCAGATTCCTTTACTACGATACTGTATTCCTCTTGAGGCAAATCATCTATTTGAAACTTAGCCCCAATTAGTGTACGCAGTACTCCAAATGACTGCTCTTGTTCACAATTGATAAACACGACTGAGCCATAATCTTTCACATACACCCACGAATGCTTGTCTAACTCAAACAAAGCATAGGAACTTTCACATTTTGTAACTTCAAAATCGAGTTCTTTCATTGCCGCCGTAATGGAAATTAAATCTCCAATATGGTATGCGTTTACAGCTATTTTCATTTGATATCAAATTTGTAGCTCAACATTTTGTAGTAGAGTTTTGCCGCTAAAAAATCAGATGCCTTTGACACTTCATTCGGACACAGCTCTACAATATCAAAGCCGACTACATTTTTCGTTGTAAATACTTTCTTAAGGTATTCCATCATGACATTGAATCTCATTCCTCCTGGCTCTGGTGTCCCTGTAGAAGGCAACTCTCCTGGATCAAAACAATCTAAATCAATTGTGATGTACACATCTTCAGTCATTTGACCAATTGAACGGTCCATCCAATCTTTATTGCTGTGGATTTTATGGCCAAAATAAACTTTGTTCATGTTTATGTATTCCAACTCTGACTCGTCCATTGAGCGAATTCCTACCTGAATTAAATTGGTGTTTAAACTGGCCTCATGCAAAGCACAGGCGTGATTGCATTTTGAACCTTCGTAAGTCGGTCTTAAATCTGCATGCGCATCCAATTGCAATACTGTCAAATTATCATATGCTTCAAAATGAGCTCTTATCGCCCCTATAGAAACTGAATGTTCTCCTCCGAACATGGTCACGAATTTTTTAGCGGCGATTTCTGATTTAATTTTCTCATAAACTGCCTTTGTCATTGCTTCAGGAGAAGTATTTTCTGAAATAGGATCTTGTAAGTTGATCCCAATCTTATAGGTTAATTGATTGGTTTCAATATCATACAATTCCATATTTTCAGATGCCTCTAAAAAAGCTTCTGGTCCTTTATCAGCTCCTTTTTGCCATGTACTTGTTCCATCATAAGGAACAGGAACTAAGACTACTTTTGCAGATTTATAATCAGCATATTTATCTTCAATTCCAGCGTAATTTCTTTTCATTTTAATTCAAATTAATATCCTAACAAATCCAACATTTGAGGTGCTGTTTGCGCTTCGCTAAACACCCTTACATTTTTATCTTCATCTATGATGACGTGTTTTGGTTGAGGAATCAAACAATGATGAATCCCTCCGTATCCACCAATATTTTCTTGATAAGCTCCCACATTGAAAAAACCAATATATAGTGGCTCTTCCTCTTTGAAGAAAGGCAGATAGATGGCATTCACGTGTTGCTCAGCATTGTAATAATCATCACTATCGCATGTAATTCCACCAAGTAATACTCTTTCGTATTTATCATCCCAACGATTCAAAGGCAGCATGATAAATCTCTTGTTTATCGCCCATGTATCAGGCAAAGTTGTGATGAAAGAAGAATTGATCATGTTCCACTTTTCTCTGTCATTTTGCTTTTTCTGGTTGATAACAGAATAAATAGCACCACTCGCTTCTCCAACTGTAAAAGAACCAAACTCAGTAAAAATATCTGGCTCCTCAACTCCATGTTCTTGACATGCTGTTAAGATTTGATTAATGATCTCGTCAACCATATAGGCGTAGTCAAACTCAAATCCCAATGAGTTTTTAACAGGGAATCCACCACCAATATCCAGGCTATCCAAATGAGGACTCACCTTTTTAAGCTCACAAAAAACTCGAAGACATTTGGTTAACTCATTCCAATAATAAGCAGAATCATTAATTCCTGTATTGATAAAGAAATGTAATAGCTTCAATGTACATTTTGGATTGTTTTCGATTTGTTCTTGGTAAAATTTCACGATCGATTTATATCCAATACCCAATCTGCTTGTATAAAACGGGAACTTTGGCTCTTCTTCTGAAGCAATCCTAATACCAACATTAACGTGAGCAGTAGTTAAGTCAAGCAGCTTCGCCAGTTCAGTATCATTATCAATTACTACGATCGTGTTCTGATAACCTCTATCGATTAACTCTGCAATCTTTCTTAAGTACTCGTCATCCTTATATCCATTACAGATGATATAGTGCTCCGTATTCAATTTTCCTGAATCAATCAAACGATTCACAATCTCCATATCATAATTGGAGCTGGTTTCAATATGAGTACCATTTTTTAAGGCCTCGTTTACCACGTGCGAAAAATGTGATGATTTGGTGCAATAGCAATAGTTGTATTTACCGCGATATCCGTATTTTTTAAAGGCATCATTAAACCAATCTCTAGCCAGGTTAATATTCTGACCGATTTTTGGTAAATAAGTGAACTTCAAAGGTGACCCATGCTCTTTAACAAGTTGCATTAAATCAATACCGTGAAAATATAGTTCGTTGTTTTCAACCTCAAACTCCGCTTGAGGAAATTCGAAAGTCTGATGTATTAAATCTGTGTATCGAGTTTGCATTTTTTAATCGTATTCAATTCATATTTTCGGCAAATGTATACGAATGATGAAATCTACAATTGATTTTCAATGCAAATGACTTGAATTTAAGTAAAGATTTAATAAATAAAGCAAGTAGAAAGTGATTTTCACTGATATTACAAGAAAAGAAGGAGCTAAATAGGGAAATTCACTAATAAAATGATCACATTTTGATATAGACCACTTTCTTGGTTTCAAAAAACTCCTCTTTAAAGAAGTCTGACAGTTCAATTATCTCCTTGTAACGCTTTACTGGCTTCAATTCTTCAGTCAAATCTCCTCCTTTTAAATAGAAGATTCCGTTTGGGTATCCATTTTGACCTTTTTTCTTGAATTTGTTTTGTACCCAAGGAATAAATTTAGGCATTTGAGTTACTGCTCTACTGACAACAAAATCGAATTGTTGCTTTAATTCTTCAGCTCTTTTTTGCCCAGCAAATACATTGGTCAAATTCAACGCCTCTTTCACTCCATTAACCACTTTTATTTTCTTACCGATAGAATCAACTAAATAAAAATCAGATTCCGGGAACATTATGGCCAATGGAATTCCAGGAAATCCACCACCTGTTCCAACATCTAAAATCTCAGTTCCAGGTTGAAATTGTATAACCTCAGCTATCCCTAAAGAATGTAAAACGTGCTTCTCATAAAACGAATCGAAATCTTTCCGTGAAACAACATTAATTTGATCGTTCCATTCTTTGTACACATCATATAATGCAGTAAACTTCTGTTTTTGATCTGCTGTTAGATTTGGAAAATATTTGAAAATAATTTCAACTTTTGTCATGCCGCAAATTTACAAATATCACTGGACAATGTGCAATGAACAATTATCAATTTTATATAAGGATGTGCTTAAATAAAACTAACAGTGAAACGAGTGGCAAAGCCATGAGTTGAGCGATCTTTAAGTCAAGAGCGCAGCGAATTGACGATCTAACAGTGATGCGCTTGGCAAAGCCAAGCAAAGAACGATCTAAAAGACAAGAGCAAAGCGAATTGTCGATCTGCGAGCGCAGCGAGCTAAATAGTATCCTTAGTGTGCTTCATCATGTCTGCTAAAAACGCCCGTGCTCGAAACAATTGAGCCTTAACGGTTCCTAGAGGCAAACTCATATCATCAGCAATCTCTTCGTAAGACAATTCTTGGAAATAACGCTTCTCGATCAAATCTCGGTAACGTGGTTTCAGTTTTTTAACAATCTCACGCATCACCTCAACTTTTTCAAGATGCATAGTTTCTTCTGCAGGATTCTTAGCTTCACTACTGACATCTATACCTACCGATTCTCCATCATCATTCGTATAAGCAGAATCCATAGAGGTTACCTTAATTCTTTTCTTTCGAATAAAGTCAATGGCATTGTTTGAAGCAATTTTAAACAGCCAAGTTGAAAAGGCAAACGAAGGTGAATATTGGTGCAAACGATTAAATGCTTTACCAAAGGCTTCAATTGTTAAATCTTCAGCATCATCCTCAGTGCGCACCATTTTAAGCATCATAAAATAGATGGACTCACGGTACATTTCCATTAAATTACCATAAGCTAATTGATCTCCATTTAAGGCTTTCTCTACGAGTTGTAAATCTCGTTTTCCTTTATCAGATAAGTTATTTCCTTTTACCATCTACCGGGTTCTCTTCTGTCTGTTGAATAAAATATAAAAGGCATGATCACAAAATGGATCATCTCCATTATTGGGAACCAGATTATCAAATCTTTTTCTCCTAATTTTTTGAATAACAGACCATTGATTAACCAATACATCAGATACCTAAATCCCAGGAGAGAAATGACAAAAGGCCACCACTCAAAACTAATTAGCAAAATAATGAAAGAAAAGAGCATCAAAATCATGCTCACGGGGAATATTCCTAATAGTATTTTGTTAATAAGTCGATAATGACTCGCCGTTGTAAAATGCCTTTGTTTTTGTTTTACCCAGTCTTTCCAACTTGTGTTGGGATGAGAATAAACAAAGGTTTCAGGATTAATCTCAATCCCTACGTTCTTCCCTCGAGCCGCGTCTTGCATAAATAAATCGTCATCCCCCGATTGGATGTGATAGTGCTTTTTGAAACCATTCACCTTAAAAAAGGTGGACTTCAAATAACTCATATTACGACCAACAGCCATATAAGGCTTCCTATTTTTAGCAAAACTCAGGTAAGTTGCGGCAATACTTGTTGTATCAAATCGAATCATCTTATTCAACCAACCCTTCTGCTTTTCATAAGGACCGTACCCAACAACAATCTCTTTGTCTTTATGATAGTTCGCCATCATTTTTCGCATCCATTGATCAGAGGCTGGGTAACAATCAGCATCTATCAACAAAATTCTTTCGTATGACGCTCCCTTAATCCCTACAGTTAACGGCACTTTCTTCCCAAATTTTCGGTGCTTGTTTCGTTCTAATTCTATGTATTTTAGGTTGGGATGCTTTTTCATATAAGCCTGAACGATATGCCTTGAATCGTCCACACTCTGGTCATTCACAACAATCACTTCAAATTTTGGATAATTCTGAGAAAGCACTTTCGGAAGATTCTTGAACAAGTTATCTTCCTCGTTTCTCGCACAAATAATAACTGTTACCGGGTCAAAATTGATGCGTTCTTTCGTTCTTTTATGCAGTAAGAGTCTTAAATGAAAAACAAATAGATACATCAACTGGATAAAAACGGCTGAGCAAAAGACCAAAAAGGTTATTCCGACTGGGTCAAAAGATATTTCAGGAATGAAATTCATTAATACAAGTATCAAAGGTCAGAACTATTTATAAGCCCTATATTTGTTCCGCCGAATTTTATCAACAAAATGGATTTTATTCTAGAACATACCGATCCTAATTCTAAAGCAAGAACGGGCACTATCACCACTGATCATGGAGAAATAAAAACTCCCATTTTCATGCCGGTAGGTACTGCTGGAACTGTGAAAGCTGTACATCAGAGAGAATTAAAGGATGACATTAAAGCTCAAATCATATTAGGAAATACCTATCATTTGTATTTACGTCCTGGGCTAGAAGTGATGGAAGCTGCGGGGGGACTTCATAAATTTAACGGATGGGATAAGCCCATTTTAACGGACAGCGGTGGCTACCAAGTCTACTCATTATCAGGAACGCGTAAAATTGAAGAAGTAGGATGTGAGTTTAGATCTCATATTGATGGTTCAAAGCACTTTTTCTCACCTGAACGCGCCATAGACATTCAACGAATTATAGGAGCTGACATCATCATGGCATTTGATGAATGCACACCTTATCCTTGCGAATATAATTATGCCAAAAACTCCATGCACATGACCCACCGTTGGTTAAAAAGATGTATGGATAGGATGAATGAAACTGAAGGACTTTACGGTTATAATCAGACGCTATTCCCAATTGTTCAAGGTTCAGTTTACAAAGACCTAAGAACGCAAAGTGCTGAAACAATTGCTTCATTTGAAGCAGAAGGAAATGCCATTGGTGGACTTTCTGTTGGTGAGCCGGATGAAGAACTTTACGGAATAACTGAACATGTTTGTACAATCTTACCTAAAGACAAACCGCGATATTTAATGGGAGTTGGAACACCTGCAAACATTTTAGAATGTATTGCTTTAGGGGTAGATATGTTTGACTGTGTAATGCCAACTCGAAACGCGCGTCACGGCACTCTTTTTACTAAAAACGGTATTCTGAATATGAAGAATGCGAAATGGAAAGACGATTTTTCTGTTTTAGATCCTGACGGCACATCTTATGTAGACAGCTTTTACACCAAAGCCTATGTTAGACACCTATTTCATGCCAAGGAAGCGCTTGCTGCGCAAATTGGTAGCATCCATAATTTGGCATTTTATTTATGGTTAGTTGGTGAAGCACGCAATCAAATTGAACAGGGTACGTTTACAGATTGGAAAAATGAAATGGTTCCTAAATTGAGCCAAAAATTATAAGGTGATTTTAACTAAGCTAGATCGATTTATCATAAAAAAGTTTCTCGGAACTTTTGTGTTTATCCTAGTCTTATTAATGACCATCAGTATGGTCTTTGACCTATCTGAAAAACTGAATGATTTTCTTGCTGCTGGCGCACCATGGGATGAGATTATCCTCATCTATTATTCTAACTTTTTTCTGTTTTACGGATTTCAATTTATCTATTTAATCAATTTCATTTCGGTGATATGGTTCACTTCAAAGATGGCCAACAACACTGAAATTGTTCCGATTCTGAGCGCAGGCGTTAGTTTCAATAGATTCTTACGACCTTACTTTATTTCTGCAGCAATCTTAGTGGTAGTAACCATTTTAATGACCAACTATGTGCTTCCACCATCTAACGAATCACGTCTTGATTTTGAAGCCAAATATTACCGTGATTTCTCATCCAAAGAAAAAGTAAGGGCCAAAATCAATGAAGATCAGTTTTTATATTTCAGATCTTTTAATGGATTAACTGCAGAAATAAAAGATTTCTCATTGGAAAAATGGGATGGAGATTCATTAGAATATATCTTAGAAGCCAATAGAGCATTAGGCGATTCAACCTCTAACAACTGGCATTTTGATCGTTATGAACTGAGAAGATTTGGGGATTTTCATGATGAACTCAGTTTTCACTTCAATGTTGACACGGTGCTGAACTTTAGCATTAGTGACATCATCTTTAGAAAAAATGTGATTGAATCAATGAATAATAAAGAATTAAACAAGTTCATTGAACAAGAAAAAATGAGAGGATCTGACAGTTTACCTGTTTATCTCATTGAGAAATACAAACGTCTAGCATCCCCTTTCGCCATCTTTATACTTACCTTAATTGGTGTTTCAGTTTCCAGTAAAAAAGCAAGAGGTGGTTTGGGGATTAACATAGCCATAGGATTACTAATAGCCGTTTTATATATCTTTAGTATGCAAATGACAACTGTTGCTGCTATAAAAGTTGGTTTTACGCCATTTTTAGCCGTATGGCTTCCGAATATACTTTTCGGGATTGTTGCCGTTTACATGTACAAAAGAGCTCCTAAATAAATCATCATGTTGAATACAAAAGTTCCAGTAGAGGTTATCAACCAAATGAATAAAGACACTATGTTAGAGGTCTTAGACATTCAAACTACAGAAGTTGGTGAAGATTATATCATTGCGACAATGCCGGTGGATAAAAGAACTCATCAAC
>JAUHXX010000378.1 GCA_030426825.1 Bacteroidia bacterium
ATAATTTTTCGCTTACCAAAAATTATGGAGATCAGTTTAGAGGAGAAATAATGTTGGATTCATTGAATAATGTATATATCGCATCATGTACCCGTTCAACAGATTTTCCAACAGTTACACCTATACAAGCCACGAATGCTGGTGGGCAAGATGGTGTGATTTTTAAGTTGTCGGCAGATTTCTCAACTTTGATGTGGTCTACTTACTTTGGAGGTGCAGAAAATGACGCTTGTTATTCAGTTAAAATTGATTCTAGTCATAACATACTTTTTGCAGGTGGAACAAGTTCAAATAATTTACCTGGAACGGTGGGTGGAATACAACCGACTTATCAGGGAGGTAAAAGTGATGGGTTTGTTGGGAAACTGACTTCCAACGGTCAGACATTGACTCAGTCTACCTATATCGGAACGAATGCTTATGATCAGACTTTTTTCCTTGAGATTGACCGTTGGGATAATGTTTACATTGTTGGACAGTCTGATGGTTCAATGCCGGTATTTAATGCTGCTTATTCCGTTCCCAATTCGGGCCAGTACATTTGGAAATTACAACCAGATTTAAGCGCAACAATCTATTCAACAGTGTTTGGAAATGGTGATGGAAATAAGGATATTTCACCATCTGCATTCTTAGTAGATGTTTGCGGAAACGTTTATGTCAGTGGGTGGGGTGAAAATATTTTGCAAGGAGCAGTGACCCTTAACGGAATGCCTATTACTACTGATGGATTTCAACAAACTCCGCCTGATGGTTTTGACTTTTACTTATTTGTTATGGAACGTGATGCGCAGAGTTTGCTGTACGGAAGTTATCTTGGAGATGCGAACGCCGGCGAGCATGTAGATGGTGGAACTTCACGATTTGATAAGTTCGGAATAGTTTATCAATCTGTTTGTGGAGGTTGTGGCGGTAGTAGTTCATTTCCAACGACTACTGGAGCTTGGTCAAACAGCAATTTGAGCGCCAACTGTAATAATTTAGTTTTCAAGTTTGATTTTGAATTAATTCCTGTTGCCGACTTTAACTTGAGTTCATTCGAAGGTTGTGCACCATTCCTGCTTACTCTTGACAATGAAAGTACGGATACCGTGAATTCAGTGTGGACATTCCCTCCTCAGGCACAAGTAATTTCAGGTGGAGTGAATCCACAGCTTTTATTTAATGACCCCGGAACTTATGAAATCATTATATCAATTACAGATACTATTTGCAACTTGGTTGATACTGCGAAAAAAATAATTACAGTGTATGACGCTTTGGAGTTATATGTTCCGAACGATACGATAGTTTGTAACTCATTTACAACAGAATTGATCGCTAACTCAAACGGATCTGCAACGGGCTTTACTTGGTCGGATGATCCCAATTTCACGAATGTTTTGAACGCTGGTCCAATGGACTCCACAATATCTGTTACACCTACTCAAACTACCACTTATTATGTAACTGCTACGAATGGATGGCCTTTGTGCGATTTGATTGACTCTGTTGAAATACAGTTCGTGGATGGGGCAATGGAATTGCAAGGAGATCAGACCATATGTTATCAAGACACACTTTTGTTAATCGCAGAGAATTTATTACCCGGAATAACAATTACATATGATTGGGAACCTGCATCAGAAATTATTCAGGATTTTGATTCAATGGTAACTGTGTCACCTACAACGTCTCAGTATTTTTATGTTACAGGTACAACAAGTTTAGGATGTACATTATATGATTCGGTATGGGTAAATGTTAATATTATTGATCCTAACACCGTCTATGCGACTGCCAGCCCTGATACAATTCCGATCGGATCAACATCAAATTTGCAGGCATTTCCAAACAACACAGGATATTCGTACACTTGGTATCCACCTTTGAGCGTTGAACCTGAAAATGGACAATCGACAACTGCAACGCCAGAGGAAACAACGACTTATTTGGTGACCATAGAAGGGGACGAATGTCAGTTTTTGAGAACAGTAGAGGTTGTTGTTTACGAATTTGAGTGTGGTGGAGTTTACATCTTTGTGCCTTCAGCATTTACCCCAAATGGTGATGGCGAAAACGACTTTTTGTTTGTTAGAGGTTTGAACTTGCTGGAAGTAGACCTTAAAATATTCGATCGTTGGGGTGAACTCGTTTTTGAAACACAAGATCAATCCTTAGGATGGGATGGGACTTTTAAGGGTAAAGATTTAGATCCTGATGTATACGTATATCATCTGAAAGCTATTTGTTTTGATGGACAAGAGTCCTTAATTAAAGGGAATATTAGTTTGTTGAGGTAAGAAACTTGAAAAAATTAATCTTCATATTTACACTCATAGTGAGTGTTGCGGCGAGTGCACAGGATATCCATTTTTCTCAATGGGATATGAACCCGGTTTTTTTGAATCCTGCGTTAACTGGAAATCATGAATGTGCATGGAGATTTTCCGGAAATCAAAGAAGTCAATGGAGGTCAGTTTCACGACCGTACAACACAATAGGCTTATCAGCTGAAAACAGACAAGGATTAATTTTACCTGGGATGTATCATGCAGTTAATTTATTCAGTGACGCTGCGGGAGATGGAAATTATCGAACATTTGAGTTTAATATTAGTACAGCTTATCAATTTTATTTGAACAATGATTCTACCCACTCAGTAACTCCTGGAATCCAGTTAGGAGTGAATCATAGGAGTATAGATTTTTCACTATTGAGCTTTGATAATCAGTTTAACGGATATTACTATGATGGGAATTTATCATCTCAAGAAAATTTTGGAACTAATAAGAGAACAGGATTCAATATGGCTTTAGGTGCTATCTATGCCTATAAGCCTGCCTATAGAAAAGAACTCGTTGCGGGAGTTGGTTGGTTCAATATTCCTCAAATGAAACAAAGTTTTTATGGGGATGATTTAATTAAAAGAGATCGTAGGGTTGTTATTCATGCTAAAGCGAATTATCCT
>JAUHXX010000379.1 GCA_030426825.1 Bacteroidia bacterium
CCCATTGAGTGTGGATTATTCTTCGCGTAAGTTTTTACTGCTTTTGGCGCTCTTCTGTCTGAATTCCCTTCTCTTAACACAGGATTCACTGCAGAACCTTTTACTTTTTGATAACGCGCTCTAATTTCTACTTCCTTTTCATTTTGTGGATCTTCTGGATAAGAAGGAATCGCAAAACCTTTTGCTTGTAATTCGGCAATAGCACCTTTTAATTGAGGAATCGAAGCAGAAATGTTCGGTAATTTGATGATGTTAGCCTCAGGCTTCTTTACCAATTCGCCTAATTCTGCTAAGGCGTCAGATACTTTTTGATCATCCGTTAAATAATCTGGAAACAATGCTAAAATTCTAGCAGCCAAAGAGATGTCTTTTGTTTCAACCTGAACGCCTGATGGCTCAGTGAACGCTTTAACAATTGGCAAAAAAGAATAGGTAGCTAAAGCCGGTGCTTCGTCCGTCTTTGTGTAAATGATTTTGTGATCTGACATGTTTTAATATTTGGTTGGCGAAAAGCCAAGGGTGAATCAATAATATTCAACTCTTAGAGAGCGGAGCACAAAGTTAGAAATTTGACGCAATTGAAAGGGCTTTTCAACTTGAAATTTATGTCGTCCTCGATAAAAATTCAACGAAAATATTATATTTAGTCTGGCCAAGCCGTCCAACTACATTAAATCAATAAAAATGAAAGTTACTGCCGAAAAAAATGAGCAAGTTGCCAATATGGTATTCGGGTCTATTTATCCGCTTTATCTCAATAGACTAGAGAAAAACGGAAGGACGAAAGATGAATTGGATCAAGTACTGCGTTGGTTTACCGGCTTAGATCAATCAGCTCTAGACCATATCATTGAGAGCAAAGAAACCTATCGAGATTTATTTGAAAAAGCCAGCATTCATGCCAATGCTCATCTTATTAAAGGCGTTGTATGTGGTTATCGAATTGAAGAAATTGAAGATGAATTTGAGGTTTACAAAAAGTGCCGACAGATGGAAAAGTTGATTGATGAACTGGCTAAAGGACGTAAAATGGAGAAGATTTTACGCGAAGAAAAGAAATAAGGGACCTTATAATAGAATTAAATACGACAACATGAAAAAATCGGAGCAGAAAAAGAATCCTGATTTTTTAGAATACGTTTACAAATTAACTGAAGGCACTGATTATACTGAAGCGCTAAATCTAAGTCTTGCAGCAATTGACGATATAGACATTGCCCAGCTGGAGCGGATTGGGTTGAAAACCTACGAAAAGGATAAATGGACTATTCCCATCATCCTTCAGCATTTGATAGACTGGGAAAGAATATGGTGCTTCAGGGCTATCATTTTTGCAAGAGCTGAAGGAACTGTTCCAGTTGCGCACGATCAAGAAATAATGTCGGCAAATGCCAACGCGAATGAATTGTCAATTAAACAGCTGATAAATGAATTGAAAGTAGTGAGACAATCAAGTATTTTATTATTCGAGTCTTTCAACAAAAAAATACTCAACACCAACTGCGAATTCTTTGAATATGAAATGCCTTTGCATTCGATAGGACTTACGATTGCAGCACATCAAATTCATCACCTCAATATTTTAGAAGAACGCTACTTTCAATTGGACTTATGAATTGCTGAATTCATTTGATTTAAACCTAATCCTCAAAATCGATCGGTTCTTTTTTCTCCATCAAATAAAAGTTAGGCATAATTGAAATTCCCAAACCTGTGAAGGGACTATGATAGAACTTTCCGATATCACTCTCTCCAGATCTCGCTTTATTTATAAGTTGATTAATAACAAATAGGTCTTGATTTAAATGAACGCCGACAGATACTTTATTAAAATGGAACAAGTATTGAAGACCTAAATTGACCGACATTACCGGGTTGACAATTGGAAACTGACTACCCTCAGATAAAGGTACCCAAGGAAAAGTACTCTGCTTTTTTTTCGTGTTTTGTGCTTCTAATTTAAACCCTAGCGTCCCAACAAAAAGTTGTTTTGGATTGATTCGATAAATAAAGTCCATTCCATTCATCCAACTCACCGATCTTGTATTTACCCAGACAAAGTCTTTTGTGTAATCCAGATTTTCATCTGAGTATTCTGGTTCTAGATATTGAGTAGAATAACGATAATTATAATATTTAAGTCCAAATTCGAGCGTATATTTTAAGCTAAATCTTTTCTCGGATAATAACTGATAACTGCCTACTTTGAGAAATGTAGCTGTTCCTAACTTTTGAAAATTTGAGGCGTACTCAAATTTGGCTCCACCGTTATCATATACATAAGTCCCTGATCTATTTCCAACGATAACCTGCTGACCCAATTGAAAATTCAGTTGAGCCCAATTGACTGATGGAATACTTAAAAAAATAGCAATCAACCATTTCATAGTGATAAAACGAAAAATATATCAGAAATGTTGTTTAAGTCTTTATTAGAATCAATTTAGTATCTTCCGTGTTGACACTACATGATTACTCGTAAAAAACTCACCTCTGAAAACGCCTCAATTGAACAGATTGATGATGGCATCCTTAAATTGTCGTTTACTCGGCCTGGAATTACGTTGACCAAAAAGGAAGTGATGTGCGGATGGCAATTGGCCATTGATTTTGACCCGGAGAGACGTTCAAAAATTTTGCTGGTAACAGCAGAAGGAAGTTTATTAGATAAAGCTGCCAGGAAATCAGCATTTGAAGAAAAAGAAAAATGGCCAAAAGTTGCCATGATCATTCATGATACTGGACAGGTGCTCATGGCTAAAATAGCGATTACAAGGCACACACCCTCATCAAATACCAAGACCTTTACCAACGAAAAAGATGCTCTTTTATGGTTGCATCAAGAAGCTTAAATACTTCAGGTCTTCAGGAGTGGTAATTTTAATATTATTTTGTTCTCCATTTACTAATGCGATATCTTGACCACAGGCTT
>JAUHXX010000380.1 GCA_030426825.1 Bacteroidia bacterium
CAAACAAATTGAAATAGAATTGAATTGGGCCCCATATTCTTTAGTTGAGATTTTGGTTTCTTCTAAAGCATTAAATACTCTTGCGCCATCAAGATGCAAAGGCAAGCCTAGGCTTAAGCATTTTTGTCTGATGCGTTTAATCTCTTCAAAATCGTAGTAGACTCCACCACCTCTATTCGCGGTATCCTCGATACATACCAATGAAGTTACCGGATAATGTTGATCATCAGGGTTAATATTTATTTCAATTTCGTCAGGATTTATTCTACCGTCATTTCCTCTTAATAATCTCACAGAAGATCCTGAGTTTAAAGCAATTCCCCCTCCTTCATATCGATAAATATGAGATTCTTCATGACAAATGACTTCGTGACCTGGTTGGGTCCAAACATTAATCGCAACTTGATTGGTTTGTGTTCCAGAACTGCAAAACAAAGCATCTTCAAAACCGAACATCTCGGCCCCTAATCTTTGTAATTCATTGATTGTTGGATCGTCACCAAACACGTCATCCCCTACTTCTGCATTCATCATGAATTCACGCATCTCTTTTGTTGGACGCGTTACCGTATCACTTCTTAAGTCAATTACTTTAGTCATTCTTTCTCATTATCATTAATCCGTCTCTTACAGGGAAAAGGACATTTTCAACTCTATTATCCGATTGAACCTTTCCGTTGAATTCTATTATGGCCTTGGTACTTTTATCATTTTTCTTTGCCTCATCAACTACATTCCCACTCCACAAGACATTATCAGCTATAATATATCCTCCGGGTTTTACTTTATCAATAACCAAATCAAAATAGTTCGAATAATTCGGTTTGTCAGCATCTATAAACACCAAGTCAATTTCATTAGGAAGGTCTTTTATCAGCTGTGTTGCATCTCCGAATAGTATTTCAATTTGGGTGGCATAGTTTGATTTTTTCAGATAAGCATCTAAAATAGGCTTTAACTCTTCATTTCTGTCAATGGTGATTATTTTGCCATTTGGAGATAAGCCTTCAGCGAAGCATAAGGCAGAATACCCAGTGTAAGTACCAATTTCGAGGACATAGTTTGGAGCTATCATTTTAGAAAGCATGCTCAAAACACGCCCTTGGACATGACCTGATAGCATTCTTGGCGTCATTATTTTTAGCCAAGTTTCTCTATTTAAAGCTTTCAGTAGATCGGGTTCATTTTGACAATGCTCTTGAACGTATTTCTCTAATTCTTCTGGTAGAAACTCCATACTGTCATTTGGTTTTACCCAAAGATAGCATGGAGTTTATTATCTTCACAAAAATTGAGAATAAATTATGGCTGTAGCAATTATTCCTTGGTGGGTCGTTTTAATCTGGGCGGTGTTTGCCACCCTATTCTACCTTTTCAGGTATAGAGATGTTGAATCTCTGCGGAACCCATTTATCATACTCGGAATATTTGCTGTTCACATGTTCTTTTTTGCCTGGTCGGCAATCCTCTTCATATTATTCGAATTTATTCGATCTAAAATGAAGAAAAAAGCTGATTAATGACTACAATGACCTGCCGATTGACAGCATCCTGGTAATTTGGCAAATGCTTCTGGATCTCTTGGTGTCTCACCTGCATCATAGCCTACTTGAGCCACTAAATATTTTATTTTTTCTGGATTCAACACTTTGGTTTTATATTTTACGGTAACAACCTTGGTATCATCATCTAACTCAGCATAAATAACTCCTTTCGTATAGTTGAGCTTATCCTCAATTCGAGATTTACATGAACCACAAACCGCAGATGTTTTGAACTTCGTAATTGCCGTTTTCGGTTGTTTATCTTGTGAAAAACCGCTGATTGAAAAAACCAGAAATGCCATTAATAATAACTGTTTCATTTTATTCTTTTTTTTGTTTAATACTAAAGTGGATTCCAGCATAAATATTGAATCCGCTGATTGGTGCCCATATTTGAGTAGCATCAAAATACGAGCCAAATGGATCATCTGGAGAGATGATGGCATTTGATTGGATTACATTTAATAAATTCTCGCCTCCAATATAAAAACTTAGTCGTTTTCGATTATAGGTTAACTGAGAATTTAATATCCAGTAATCCACAGAGTTATGACCTCTTTGATGTTCGACAGGATTGGTATGCGTATGTGGCAATCTTTTTTTACCTACCCAATTTCCTGTCACGTCAAAATTCCACTTTTTATTTCTAGTGGTATAGCCAGCATTTAACAATACTCTATATTTTGGAACAAATGCTCTTTGTTGCAAAGTCCCTCCGAATTCGGCTTGAACGTTGTAATATTTAAAGGCCGATCTGAACTCAAAATTTTTAATCGGTTTTAATGCTAGCTCGGCTTGAAAGGCATGTGAAAATGAAGTTCCAGTGCTGTTGTAAATATGAATTTCACCCGGTGAGACATCCAAATCAGTGATGAGCTGATTAAAGAAATGGGTATAGAAATAATCAACCGAAATACTTGAAACTTCATCTCCGATTAAGAACTTTTGTGTGAAAGTAACTCCTGTATTAAAAGCATCCTCTGGAACAATGTTGGGATCAACAATCCAATTTCGATTTGAAGCCATTAAGCTGTTGAAGTCTGCGTATGGATTGGGAACCCTATACCCTCTTCCTGCTGAAAATCTCAAGGCGCTTTTTTTATTCAGATTCAACTTTGCGTGTAAGCGAGGTGAGAACAAAGTTCCAAATAGATTATGATAATCTCCTCTAACTCCTGCCACCAATATAAAATTATCCAATCGATTGTAAGTGTATTCAAAAAAAGCACCCGGCACAATCTCTGTTTTTACGAAGTTAGAGTCATTGTAAGTTTGATCATAGTTATCTAAAATAAAGCTGGCCCCAGTTTTTATCTTATGGTTGGTGTTCTTGATAATATCTGAATAAATCACATTGGAATACCATTTCTTTTGAACCCCATGAAA
>JAUHXX010000381.1 GCA_030426825.1 Bacteroidia bacterium
ATGATAACGGGCGCTTCAAATTCCAAAGTGTTTATGATTTTAATAGACGCCCGAAACGGAATAATTGAGCAAACTAAACGCCACTTGTTTATTGCGTCATTGATGGAAATTCAAAATATTGTTTTTGTGATTAACAAAATGGATTTGGTGGCTTATCAGCAAGAAGTTTATGATTCAATTTTATTAGATATCAAACTATTAACAGAAAAGTTTGATTTGTCGAATAGAAATTTGGAGTTTATCCCTGTTTCGGCAAAATTGGGTGATAATGTGGTGAGTTCATCAACTGAAATGGATTGGTTTGCAGGACCTACTTTATTGGATTACCTAGAAAATGTACAAATTCAACCAGTGGCTGAAGATCAATTCAGATTTAATATTCAGTATGTGATTCGACCACATTCTGATGAATTCCACGATTTTAGGGGATATGCGGGAAAAGTTAAGTCAGGAACAATTTCAGTAGGTGATAAAATTTCGGTCCTGTCATCAGGTCAAGAAAGTACGGTTAAAGCCATCCACCGTTATAGAGAACCTTTGTTAAAAGCAAAAGCGGGTGACTCTGTTAGCATTGAATTGGCAACTGATATTGATATTTCAAGAGGGGACACCTTAACTTCTTCAGAAGAGAAGATCACGGGTGAACGCCTTATTCAATCTAAGATTTGCTGGTTAGGGCAGGAGGATTTAGTGCCACAAAAAAGATATGTTTTACAGCACGGTGCAAGCAAAGTCCCAGTCAAGATTTCTGCCGTAAATAGTCAATTAGATTTTGATTCTTTGGGATTTGAAATCAATCCTGAAAAAGTAGGAGTTAATTCGATAAATAATATTGAAATTAAGTCAGCATCTCCTGTTTTTATTGATGCTTACAAGGTAAATCCATCAAACGGTTATTTCATACTAATTGATGAGTCCACTAATGCTACGGTTGCGGTAGGATTTAAAAATTAAGATTTTTTCGTTTAGTTATAAGAGGGCTCGCCAATTTGGTGGGCCTTTTTATTTTTACAGATTTAAGCTAGCGATAATTGGCATTAGCCATCTGAAAGCCTTAAATTTGGATTTCAATTCAATAAATATGAAAAAGATTCTACTACTTTCAGGCTTGATATTTTGTTCTGGGGTGATGTTTGCACAATTTTCGGTTAACATTAATCCTGACAAAGACAACTCAATTTTCTCAGAAAGCAATAATTCCAGCGGGGCTGGAAAATTATATGCAGGAAGAACTTGTCAAAACAATGACAGGCGTGCTTTAATGCATTTCGATATAGCAGGAAGTGTGCCTGCAGGGTCTACTATAACTGGAGTTTCCTTAACACTTAATGTAGATAATCAAGGTAGTGGGGCGGGAGCACAGACCTATACTTTACATGAAATAAGTACAGATTGGGGTGAAGGAACTTCTTCGGCCTCAGGACAAGGTGCAACAGCTGTTGCTCCTGATGCAACTTGGAATGACGCAATGTTAGGTACAGTTGCATGGACCACTTCTGGTGGAGATTTTAATGCGAGTCCTTCGGCTTCAACAACATTGAATGGAGTAATAGGTAATTATACTTGGACGAGTGCTACAATGGTGACCGAGGTTCAGTCATGGTTAGATACTCCAGCAGGAAATTTAGGTTGGATGTTGATTGGGGATGAGACAGCCGTGTGTTCTGCCAGAAGATTCGGAAGTAAAGACCAGGGCACAGCTCCCATATTAACTATTAATTATACTTGTGCAATGGCGCCTAATCCAGTTTGCCAAAATATTATTGCCTATTTGGATAATTCAGGAGTAGCGGTTATCAATCCTAATGATTTTGATAATGGATCCGTTGCAACATGTGGTGGAAACTTAAATTTCACAGCAAGCACAACAACGTTTACTTGTGCTGAAATAGGTTCGTACGCACCTACTGATTCACTTGTAATCTCTGCTGTATTTGATGGACCTCTTTCTGGAGGAACGCCTAAAGGAGTAGAATTATATGCGGTAGGAGATATTGCTGATTTAAGTGTTTACGGATTAGGTTCAGCTAATAATGGTGGTGGAACTGACGGTGTTGAATTTAATTTCCCTGCTGTAGCAGTTACTGCCGGTACATACATTTATGTTGCTTCAGAAGCCCCTCAATTTACGAGCTGGTTTGGTTTTGCTCCTGACTACACAGATGCTGCTTTAAATGTTAATGGGGATGACGCAATTGAATTATTTAACGGTTCTGTTGTGATTGATGTTTTTGGTGACCAAAACGTTGATGGTACAAATGAACCATGGGAATATCTAGATGGTTGGGCTTATAGAAATAGTTCTACTGGGCCTACATCTTCATTTATTTTAAACGATTGGACATTTTCTTCACCAGATGCTTTGGACGGTGAATTAACTAACGCAACTGCTGTAACACCCATTCCAGTTGGAACCTATGTTGATGGCTTTTCAAGTTCAACTGCTGTAACAGTTACCATTACGGATGATGGCGGTAATTCTGCAGTTTGTGATGCTTATGTGACTGTGATGGATACATTACCTCCAGCAGTGCAATGCATTGGCTCAGGAACATTTTTGTTAGATGGAACGGGGAACTTGACCTTGACCACTGGTGATATTGATAACGGAACTACGGATAATTGTGGATTGCAAGGACTTTCATTATCTCAAACGGCTTTTGATTGTTCAAATTTAGGTGCAAATGCAGTTACCTTATATGCTACTGATATATATGGCAATATTGATTCGTGTGTTGCTAATATTACCATTCAAGATGCCGGCGGAATGAGCATTACTGAAGATAATGTTGGGCATTTAGATTGTTATGGAGATACAGATGGAACCATAAGCGTTTCTGTTTCTGGTGGAACACCTGCTTATACCTATGATTGGGATAATGATGGTACTGGAGATAATGATGATCTTGAAGATTTGACAGG
>JAUHXX010000052.1 GCA_030426825.1 Bacteroidia bacterium
TGCAAGAGTTGCAGCCCCAATTTCTAGGACATCCTGTTTTCTGTGTTTCATTTTTAAGACAATTATTCTAAAAAATGGAGGATAATGAAAATTTCTTCGTTCTAGTAGCTCTTGCTTATAAAATCCGAGATAATCATGTTGCATCACTTTTTGAATAATCCAATGATTTGGTTCGTAAGTTTGAATAATAACCTTTCCTCTTTTTTTATCCCTACCAGCTCGTCCAGCAACTTGTGACATCAAGTGATATGATCGCTCAAAGGATCTGAAGTCTGGAAAATTTAATAGCTGATCGGCAGATAAAATCCCTACCAATCCCACATTATCAAAGTCTAAACCTTTGGTCACCATCTGAGTTCCTATTAAAATATCAATCTCTCTGTTCTCGAATTTTGAAATAATGTTTGAATAGGCATTTTTTGCTCTGGTTGTGTCCAAGTCCATTCGTTGCATTTTGACTTTGGGCAGATAAATAGCCAATTCATCTTCTATTTTTTCGGTTCCAAATCCAATCATTTTGAGCTTCCTTGAGCCGCAAGCACCGCAAGAAGATGGAGGTGAAATGTGGTATCCACAATAATGACATTTTAAAACATTGGATGACTTGTGATAAGTCAAAGACACGTCACAGTTTTTACATTGTGGTGTCCAACCACACATTTCACAAGTCCAAACAGGTGTGTAGCCCCTTCTGTTTTGAAATAAAATAATTTGCTCACCTCTTTCTAACGCCTCTTCCATACCGTGCAATAAGAAAGACGAAAAGTGAGACTTCATGGTTTTTTGCTTGGTTTCTTTTTCAATATCTGCGCATTGAATTTCTGGCATTTGAACACCGCCGTAGCGATCAAATAATTCCACCAAACCGTATCTTCCTTCTTCAGCGTTGTAATAAGTTTCTATAGCAGGTGTTGCCGATCCCAGGAGTACTTTAGATTTATGGAGGTGAGACAGGACAATTGCTACATCTCGGCCATTGTATCTTGGAGCAGGATCGTACTGTTTGAATGAGTTTTCGTGCTCTTCATCAACAATGATTAATCCTAGATCTTGGAAGGGTAAAAAGACTGAGGAACGGGCTCCCAAAATGATTCTAAATTGATCAGGGTCGTTTTGTAAAACCTTGTTCCATATCTCTATGCGTTCATTTTGATTAAAACGACTGTGATAGACCCCAACTTGGTCGCCAAAATACTTCTTTAAACGGTTAATAAGTTGCGCGGTTAAAGCAATTTCTGGAAGTAGAAACAGTACCTGCTGTCCCAGTTTTAGTGCTTCCTCAATTTTTTTGACGTAAATCTCAGTTTTACCTGAAGAGGTGACACCATGTAACAAAACAACACTTTTATCCTCAAAATGAGCATCAATTTCTTCAAGTGACTTTTGCTGTGATGGGGACAATGACTTACTTTGAGCCAAATCTTCATCTCCCTGAATCAACCTAGAAACTTCAGCTGAATAAAGTGTAATTATTTCTTTTTTAGCCAATGAATTTAATGATGATTCAGAGGCACCTTCTGCAAGAACAGACTTTTTGGTTACGGGATTTTGATTACCGTTATTCCAGCGAGTCAATTCAATTATTTTTAATAATGCATTGACCTGTTTGGTGTTCTTTTTTTGCCCTTCAAGTAAGTTTAACAATTCAGTCATTTCAGACTCAGTGGCAATATGCTGATCTATTTCTACAAAGGTTTGGAATTTAGGACTGTATTTTGCGTTCAGTTCTTCTGAAACGATAGCCCGTTTATTCTCAATTAATTTTTTAACCAAAGGCTGGATCGTTTTGATACCAACAATTTCTGCAACTTCTTTTAAGGTCAATTCTTCCTGAACTTGAAGTGCTTCAAGAACTAAAAACTCTTTGTCTGTTAATCCGGCATCAGATCGGTCAAATTCTGGATGAAGTGATAATTTAGTTTCACTCGCTAATTTAAAATTAGAAGGCAAGGCAGCATTCATCACATCCCCAATGTCCGCCATGTAGTATTCAGAAATCCAATCCCACAATTGAAATTGTTTTTCTGTTACAATACGTTGGTCGTCTAATATGGCTTCAACATATTTTACTTGATAGTTTTTAGGAATTTCTTCGTGAAGTTTTCTTACGATTGCCGTGTAATACTTGGCTTTACCAAAGGGAACGATTACTCGTTTTCCAACACCAACATCATCATTTAACTCATACGGAACCCGATAAGTGTAAGTATTTGGAATGCTTAGTGGGAGAATTACGTCAACAAAATAAGTAATCCGTTCTGCCATGAAACGAAAATACAGTTATTTTAAGAAATTGGTATTTTTATTTATCCCAATTTCCGTATCCATTTTTAAGATTGTAAACTTCTAAAAAGTTTCTGTCTTTTAGGATATCTCTTGCTTTTCCACTTCTTCCGCCAGCGTGACAATAAACGAATACAGGTGAAGTAAGATCTAAAGAATCTAGGTATGATTCGAATGCACCAGAATTATTATCTAAATTTATTGCTCCTTCAATGTGTCCTTCATTGTATTCTTCAGGTGTTCTAACGTCAATTAGAATTCCTTTTACTTCACTCATTTTTGAAGCAAATTCTTCGTTTTCTAAATCTTGGATAATTGCAGGCTCAAGTTCCGATTCAATTTCATCAATAACTTCATCAGATGTATTCTCAATTTGCTCTGTAACTTCTTCCGCAGACTCACTTGATTCACCGCATGCAACGGCTAAAAATATAATGGTTGTAATACTAAATAAATTAATCGTTTTCATATTATTTTCCTTTTAATCCCCTTAATGCTTTAGAATAAAATCTGTAGGTAATTCCGGCTGTTATAAATTCCGGTGACCAAACCGAAACTTCCATATTAAATCCTAGATTTTTAGCAAATAAAAAGTCTAATCCAATAAGGGTAACGCCTGTGAATACATTTGCTTTCTCAGGCATGAATCTTCGTGCTGGCTCTGGGATAATACTTGGTTCATGAAAATAAAAAACAGCTCCCGCCTTCAATTTCATGTAGTATTCAAAGTTGAGTCGGTGAATCAACGTTGCTTTAGGCGCAACAGAGAAATACATAAATGAACCGCCGTATTTTTGAGTTCCGTAATTCATGTTCATATACTGATAACCCAAGTTTCCACAAACGCTAATAACGTTTCCAAAGACAAATTCATGAGTATATGAAATTGATGGCGACCAGCCTTTGAAGTCTAAAGATACCGCACCTGTATCATTAATTCCGTTTTTTAAAAGGTAATGATCAAGGTGTTCACTTGAATAACCTAAACTTAATTTTGAAACTTGGTTATAACCTCCTGATTCAATATTCTGAGTGAAACCTACAATAGTAGAAACTGAAATAATAAAAGTGAAAAGCAATTTCATGCCGCGAAATTAAGGATTATTTCTAGTATTTTACACCTAGTCAAACTAAGTATTTAATTATCAGTTGTTTTATTAATCATTTTGAGAGATTATTTATATTTGATAAGATGAATCAGCACATGTCAATCAAAAAACTATCAAAAGACGACCGCCCTCGTGAAAAGTTATTGGAAAAGGGTAGGGGGGCATTATCAGACGCAGAAATCATTGCTATTTTAATAGGTTCTGGAAATAGGAACAAAACAGCTGTTCAATTGAGTCAAGAAATCTTACAAAACGTAGATAATGACCTGAATAAATTAGCGAAATTATCTGTTCATGAATTGATGAAGTTTAAGGGGATTGGAGAAGCAAAGGCAATATCGATTGCCGCTGCATTGGAACTAGGAAGAAGAAGAAAATCTGAAAACTTTGATAAAACTCAAGCAATTAAGAGCGCGGCTGATGTTCATGTATTAATGTCGAGCATTTTTGAAGATCTAGAACATGAAGAGTTTTATGCCATATGTTTAAGTAGAGCCAACAAGGTAAAATCAATTGAGTGTATTTCAAAAGGAGGAGTTAGTGGTACCGTTTCTGATGGGAAATTGGTCTTTAAAAAAGCACTTGAGAATACGGCCTCGGCAATTATTCTTTGCCACAATCATCCATCAGGGAACCTGAAACCAAGTGCAGCTGATAAGGCTTTGACGGACAATTTAAAACAGTTTGGGAAGTTTATAGATTTACCGATCCTGGATCATGTTATAATAACGAATGAATCTTACTTCAGTTTTGCTGATCAAGGGCTAATCTAAATTGCTATTTTTGCAATACAGACCATTCGAATGAAAATCATCACTATCATAGGGGCGAGACCTCAAATCATAAAGGCTGCGGCAATCAGTAGGGCTATACTGAACAATCATCAAAATCAAATTGATGAGGTTATAGTGCACACAGGTCAACATTATGACGAAAACATGTCGAAGGTTTTTTTTGAAGAACTGGGCATTCCAAAACCGAATTATAACTTGAATGTTGGTTCTGGTAGTCATGGGAAACAAACAGCTAAAATGCTTGAAGGAATTGAAGAGGTAGTTCTTGCCGAACAGCCAAATGCTGTTTTAGTTTATGGTGATACGAATTCAACCGTAGCTGGCGGATTAGCGGCAGCTAAACTCCATGTACCACTAGTACATATTGAGGCGGGTTTAAGGTCGTTTAATAAAGCAATGCCAGAAGAAATTAACCGTATTGCTTGTGACCATATGTCAACACTATTGTTTTCACCAACCAAACAGGGGATTGAGAATTTAAAAAATGAAGGCTTTGACTTGAATAATGGAGCTCCTTATACTATCGATAATCCAAAAGTCTATCATTGTGGTGATATCATGTATGATAATTCATTGCATTTTTCTACCATTTCTGATGAAAAGTCAAACCTTGTAAACAAGTTAGATCTTAAAGGCAAGTTTATCCTGTCTACCATTCATAGAAATAACAATACTGATGAACCTGTAAGATTGAATTCCATTTTTAGTGCTTTGTTGGATATTTCGAATCAAGATGAAATTTACGTGGTGCTGCCTTTGCATCCGCGTACTAAAAAAATGATGGACCTTCATTTATCTGATGACATAAAAAGCAAAGTTGAACAATCTAACTGGTTGAAAATCATACCTCCTGTTTCATTTTTAGATGTCATTGCCTTAGAAAAATCTTGTGAAATGATCATCACAGATAGTGGAGGAGTTCAAAAGGAAGCCTTCTTTTTTAAGAAACCAAGTTTGGTGTTGAGATCTGAAACAGAGTGGGTTGAAATTGTAGAAAACGGTTCTGCTATCATTTGTGATGCAGATTATGATCGAATTGTTTCGGCCTATAAACACTTGAAAAACCATAATGATCTGGAATTTCCAGAGTTATTTGGTGATGGGAAATCTGCTGAATTTATTTGTCAAGAAATTTTGACGCATATTGGATGATTGCGATTTACTCCGAAATATTATCACCGCGATTAGACTACATTATAGATTTCTTTTTTAGATCTAAAGACCTTGACGTAGAGGTATTCAATGATGTAGAAGGCTTCAAAGTATCTGGCTTAAAAAAAATTAATTACTCTGCTAATAAAATGGCGGATGTCCATAATATACTACCGTCAGGAGTCCTTTTCGAATCAGATATTGACAATAATTTAAAGCTTGAAAAAAGAGGTGAAAACCTATATTTAAGAGATGTATCTGATCCGTTCTCAGTAGCATTTTACCTGTTGTCTCGATACGAAGAATATCAGCCACACACGAAAGACGCCCATGGCAGATTTGGTGCTCAACAGAGTCAACAAAAACAGTTGGACATACTTTACAGGCCAATTGTTGATGAATTGGTGAAAGAAACCTGGGCTTCATTAGGAATTAGCTTTGATTCGGAGCTCGCTAAGTTTGATTGTGTTCCTTCTTTTGATATTGATGTTGCCTGGGCTTATAAAGGACGTCCAGTTTGGCGAACGGCAGGCGGTTTTTTTAAAGGAGATATTGGATCACGGCTAAAAGTCATATTAAAGCGTAAAAAAGACCCCTATGACACTTATTCTGAAATAGTAAACATTTCTACTCAGGTAGATCGAATTATCTGTTTTACTTTATTGAGCGATTGGGGGAAATATGATAAGAATATTCATTGGGAAAATAATGAATATCAATCTTTGATTAGAGGCTTAAATGCTAACGGTGGAATGGGGATTCATCCCGGATATGAGTCGCATTTACAACCAGATAAGCTAGAGATTGAAATTGATAGACTTGCTCAAATAGTGGGTCATGAAGTCACAAAATCTCGCTTTCATTTTTTAAGATTTGAGCTGCCTAAATCATATGAAATATTGCTTGAAAAAGGAATTATAAAGGATTACTCAATGGGATACGCAGATGATGTTGGTTTCAGAGCAGGAACATCAATTCCTTTTTACTTTTTCAACCTGAATAAAAACGAAAAGACAAATCTCCTTGTATTTCCTTTTGCCTACATGGATAGTGCATTTAAAGATAATTTGAAAAAAACGCCTGAAGAAGCCAAGACAATGGTTGATGAGATGATGAAGTTAGTTGCTAATGTTGGTGGTTTATTCATGTGTATTTGGCACAATAGTTCAATTACGGATGACGGTGAATGGCTTGGTTGGAAAGGCGTTTTAAATTATACGGTTAAAAGAAAAAATGAGCTGAAATGAGATGTTTTCTGCCATTATTGATTTTTATTTCGAGCTGCATTAATCATCAGCCCCAAGAATCAGACAATAACTTTATTCCTTCCCCAAAAAGCGAGTTGGAAATTGTGTATGCCAAAGGCTTTGAAATTAATTACACAGCCAATCACACCGTATTAGTTTCAAAATCTATAGCAGGCAATGATTATTTTAGAGACAGTTTGATTTTACAGCATGCGGATAACGAAAGTTGCAGTGCTTTCAAGAGTTTCTTCGAAATGCCTAGGTCTTTGAATTGTCAATCAAGCACGCATCTTGCCTATATCGATTTTTTTGATCAACTAGGAACCGTTAAGGGCTTATGCGGAATTGAATATGTTCATCCTGGAAAAATTAATGATGAGCTAGTTATAAATGGAACGCAAGAGGTTTGCTTAGGTGAAAACATCCAAATCGAATCAGTGCTAAAGACGAACCCAGATTTATTTATGGTCTATCCCTTTGCAATAAGCCAGGTCGAATCACTTGAATCCAACGGAATTAAAACTTTTATGATTGCGGAGTATCTTGAAACACATCCCTTGGCAAGGTTAGAGTGGCTCAAACTTTTTGCGGTCATTTTTGAACAAGAAGAAAAGGCTAATGCTTATTTCAATGAGGTCGAAGAAGAATACAATTCGCTAACTCAGATGGAACCAGACAGTAATAAAAAATTCATTTTTAATTTACCTTATGGAGAAAACTGGTTTACTCCCTCTGCGAATTCACTTATTGTAAGACTATTAGAAGATGCAGGTTTGTATTATTTCTATCAAAACGAGGTGGGCACTGAGAACATAACACATCCACAAGAGCAGGTGTGGAGTGATGGAACGAAAGCAGATTATTGGGTGATCATTGCTGACCGACCTGATGATTTTAGTCTAGCTCAACTGCAAGAAGAGAATTCGGTATATACTAGTTTTAAAGCGGTGAAAAATCACCAGGTAATTTTTTGTAATTCAAGAACTTCAGATTATTTTCTTACAGGCGTAATTGAACCTCACCTGATGTTAAAGGACATCTTGTATGCCACCCATAAAATTGACAACTACACACCCAAGTATTTTCGATTGTTGAAATAACTTAACTTTAAAACTAAATCAACAACATTGAATAAGGATATCATTGTACTAATAGGACTTGTCCTTGTAGTGTTTGTTTTAGCCTTATTGAACCTCACTACAGGAGTTGTTAAAATCCCATTTTCTGATATATTTGATGTGTTGACTGGAGGTAGTGTTGAAAATGAATCATGGTCGTACATTATTGAGAATAGATTCAACAGATCTATAGTAGGTATTGTTGCAGGAGGAGGGCTGGCAGTTGCCGGTTTATTGTTACAGGTCTTTTTCCGAAATCCGTTGGCTGGCCCGGGAGTTCTCGGAGTGACTTCAGGAGCTTCATTAGGTGTTGCGTTAATTATTCTAGGAGGGATTACTTTGGAAGGGATTGCTGGTGGATTGGGATTATTTACTGCCGGAGTAATCGGGGCATTTCTTGTGTTGCTGTTGTTGTTATTCATTTCTCGATACGTAAAAAATCAAATTACCCTTCTTGTTGTAGGATTAATGCTGGGATATTTCGTTTCGGCTCTTTTGAATGTATTATTTCTCTTTGCTGATCAATCAGAAACTCGAGAATACGTGATATGGGGGCTGGGCAGTTTTAGTGGATTGAAGAATCTTGAAATGATTGGTTTTGTTTTAGTAGTAGGAATTTCTTCTTTCGGCGCAGTTTTGATGGCTAAAGGATTAAATGGCTTAGCACTGGGGCAAGAATACGCCAAATCACTTGGGATCAATATCCGTACTTTAAGAGTTGGAGTGATTGTCGTTACTAGTGTTATTGCCGCTATAGTAACTGTTTTTTGTGGCCCTATCAGTTTTATAGGGATAGCAGTTCCGCAATTAATTCGGTTGATTTCAACTTCTAAAAACCACGCTTTTCTAATTCCATTATGTTTTGTAGGTGGATCTGTTTTAGGGATTTCATCAGACTTGTTGGTGAGACTTTCGGCTAATTCATTACCATTGAACACGGTAACAGCCATGATTGGAGCGCCCATCATTATTTGGACAATTATTAAACTAAACAAATCTTTTGCTAAAATTTAAAGACATATCCTTAAGCGTAAACAAGCGACTTTTGTTTAATCTGCAGCAATTAGATATTTCTGAAGGATTGTTGGCTTTAGTTGGTCGAAATGGCTCAGGTAAATCTAGTTTTATCCGATCTATCTTAAATGAATTTGAAGAATATTCAGGAGAAATTTATCTAAAGTCTGTACCACTTCGTCAAATTACTAAGAGTGAATTGGCCGAGAAAATTGCAGTGGTTTATTCTAAAGTAGATGTTTTCGGTGATTATACTGTTGAGGATATTCTCAAATTAGGAAGGTTGCCCTATCAAAACCGTTTTGCTATAACTTCAGATCAGGATAATGAAATTATTGCCAGAGTGGCGAACGATCTAGGGATAAAAGATTTTTTATCTCGCAAATTTACAGAGCTTAGTGATGGAGAAAAGCAGCTAGTGATGATTGGAAGGGCCTTTGTGCAAGATACAGACCTCATTTTAATGGATGAGCCAACTGCCTTTTTAGATTTGGTGAATAGAAGTAAATTGATCAAACTTTTGAGTGAATTGGCTAAGAATCAGAACAAATTAATTTTGTTTTCCACTCATGATATTGATTTGTTGGACCGCTATTGTTCTTCAGTTCTATTAATTGACAATAATGAGCTAATTGAACTGCAGTCGAATGAAAGCTATATCAATCAAATAAAATCAGCATTTAAAATTACGTGATGAAATTGATGTTAAAAACAAAGCTGCCTGCTGATCCTAATTATCTGACTTATTCATCAAAAATATTGAGTATTGGTTCATGCTTTTCAGACGAGGTTGCCACGAAAATGAAAAATGAACAGTTTGAAATTGAGGCGAATCCTTGCGGGGTTATTTTCAATCCAGAATCAATTCTGAATGTTTTAGAAGATGCTTTCAGTTTTACGATCAATGAAAAACACATTATTGATCGAGACGGGTTGTGGTTGAACTATGATTACCATTCTTCAATTTTTGGAACATCCAGACAAGAACTGTTGACTTCGATTTCAGATTGTCAAGAAATCCTTAATGATCAATTAAAAACAAGCAGTCATATTTTTGTGACATTCGGTTCTGCCTGGGTATATAGTTTAAACGAGACAAAACGAAAAGTTGCCAATTGTCACAAAATGCCTAACGGAATATTTGAAAAGAAATTAATTGAGTTAGAGCAATTGTATACAGGTTGGCAATCCTTTATCGATCGCTTAAATAAACTGAATCCTGCTGTTAAAATACTGTTCACTGTAAGTCCTATTCGACATTCAAAAGACGGACTTCGAGAAAATAACCTCAGTAAAGGAATTCTCCATCAATTGGTGTATCAATTAGAAAATAATAATGCGCAAGTATCTTATTTTCCATCTTACGAAATAATCATTGATGAGTTGAGAGATTATCGATTTTATAAAAATGACATGGTGCACCCATCCGGTCTTGCTGTGGATTATGTCTACGATAAATTCAAATCGGCTTATTTTTCTGATAAAACAAAAGAACTATCGATATTATGTGGAAAGCTTCAAAAAGCGAAGGGCCATCAGTTTATCAATGCCTCTTCACTGCAAATTCAACAGCATGAATCTTTGATTCAAAATTTAGAAGAACAGATTTCAATTTTAAGGAAATAAAAAAACCTCTGAGTTGATCTCAGAGGTTTTTTTTGCAAAGAAAATAAACCAAACTTGATTTATCTAATGATGATCACTTGCCCTTCATACATTTCAGGTTCACCATTACTGTTAGTTAGAACTACTCTCCAAATGTAGGCAGCTCCGGCAGGTGCAAGTGTATTGTCTTTTGTGATTAATCCATCCCAAGGCTCATTAGCACTTTGAGTGCTGTATACTAAATCTCCAGCTTTATTCATAATGTTCATTGTGAATGGCACATCCATTAATTTCAGTGCTTCTGGAATAAATGTTTCGTTCTTGAAATCTCCGTTTGGTGAAAATGCTGTTGGAGCAAGTAGGTTGTAATCTTTCTCAATAGTAATCGTCTTTTGAGTAGTTTTTTGACAGCCATTTTCATTTTCAGCAGTCAATTCAACCATATACTTTCCAGCTTTTCTGAAGGTATACTCGAATTCATTTCGTTGAGATTGCTTCAATCCTTTGATATTCCATGCCCATTTAACAGCTTCATCAGTTAAGTTGATGAAATCTACTGTAGGAATGATTTCATTAGATTGCTCCCATCCGAAATTGGTTTCAGGTAAGGCATTTATTGTGATTGTTTCTTTAGAGCTTGCCAATGTTTTGTTTGTTTTAGGATGCTTAATTTCTAAAGTAACTGAATAGTCTCCAGATTTCTTATAAGCATGATTCCCTAACATTGAAGAGCTAATTTCACCGTCTCCGAAATTCCAAACATAAATAAGATCAGAATTCATTACCTGAGGAGTGAAAATGCATTTCTCTTTAACACATACACTAGAAACATTTGCACTAAATGATGCGTCTGCATGGTACTCAATAACTTCTGGTTGGTGAACAACATGATTGTTTCCGTTACCATTGTTATTAACAACATTGTTATCTGGCAGATTCACAACTGAACCTCCGTTTTCATTGTTGTTGTCGCTGTTGTTATTGTTATGATTTCCGTTATTCTCTACAACATTTCCATTCTCTTCAGAATTTTCAATGTGTGAATCCCCGTTATTTGTAACAATTCCATTATTTTGATCATTTTCAAAATTTTGGTTCTCGTTTTGACCAACAACATTACTAGAACCGTTTTCAGCAATTGAATTGTTGTCATTAATGGCAACTTCAGTTGACTGATTCTTGTCGTTAATCGCAGTTTCAGAAGAATCTTGATTGTAGATATAAACAGAACTCACAACAACAGCAACTGCTGCAGCCGTACCAGCAATCCATTTCCAAGCCGAATTAGCAGCTCCTAATTGTCCACTAACAGCTTCCCAAGCCGCAGGGTTATAAGGCGCTTCATATCCACTTGTGGATTCCTTCATCATTTGATCAAATGAATCACCAAGCTCATTGCTCACGTTCTCCCACGCTTGCGGATTGAACGGCATTTCGTGCCCCTCAACTGCTTGTTTCATTATTTTTTCAAACTTGTCCATTTACTTTTATTAATGTCGTTGAAACTTTAAGCTCAACTCTGCTTTTAATTTTTGTTTAGCCTTCGCTAAGTTAGATTTTGAAGTTCCTTCACTGATTCCCAGATATTCCGCAATTTCTTTATGCGTAAATCCTTCCATCACATACATGTTAAATACCGTTCTGTAAGCTGGTGATAAATTACTTATCGCCTTAATCGCTTCCTCAGCTTGTATCTTAGTTTCATATTCATCCTCTTCTGAGAATGGAACATCTTCTTCGATATTCTGAATTCGGCTATCTTCTTCTATCGAAAAAGGATCACGTTTGTTTTTCCTTATTTGATCGATAGCGGTATTCACCATTATCCTTCTAATCCAACCTTCCAAAGAACCTTCAAAATTGTAAACATCCAGTTTCTTAAATATTTTGATGAATCCATTCTGAACCATGTCCTGCGCTTCGTCTTGATCTTTGGCGTAGCGCATGCAAACAGCCATCATTTTTCCGTAAAACATTTCAAAGAGTTGCTTCTGATACTTGCGCTTGCCTTTAATGCAGCCATCAACTATTATCTGAAGTTCTTCTTTAGTTTCCACTGTGTTTTCAATTAATAAACGAATCAATTATTGGGGGGTTGCCAATATTAGCGAAAAAAAATACGCTCGTTAATAATTCGTGCATATTTATTTAGCACAATATCCTTAAAGGGATTTAAAAATTATTAAATTCGTTGTCCGTTCATTGAACATAAGAAATTATTAAAATGGACTGATAATTAATCTCTTATTAATCTTAAACAATTAACACAATATGAAAGTTACAGTTGTAGGTGCTGGGGCAGTTGGAGCAAGTTGCGCTGAGTACATAGCAATGAAAAATTTTGCTGAAGAAGTAGTTTTATTAGACATCAAAGAAGGATATGCTGAAGGAAAAGCAATGGATTTGATGCAAACTTCTTCATTGAACGGGTTCGATACAATGATCACTGGTTCAACAAATGATTATAGTAAAACAGCCGGATCTGATGTAGCTGTCATAACTTCTGGTATTCCTAGAAAACCAGGAATGACTAGAGAAGAGTTAATTGGTATTAATGCTGGAATCGTGAAAACAGTATCATCTGCTTTAGTTGAAGCTTCTCCTAATGTTATCATCATTGTAGTTTCAAACCCAATGGATACCATGACTTACTTGGTACACAAATCAACTAATCTTCCAAAAAATAGAATTATTGGAATGGGTGGAGCTTTAGATTCTGCTAGATTCAAATACAGATTAGCAGAAGCTTTAGGTTGCCCAACTTCGGATGTTGATGGAATGGTAGTAGGAGGACACTCTGATAAAGGAATGGTTCCGTTAATTGAAAAAGCAACTAGAAATTCTGTTGCAGTTTCTGAATTTTTAGATGCTGCTAGAATGGACCAAATTGTTCAAGACACGAAAGTAGGTGGAGCAACTTTGACTGGATTATTAGGAACATCAGCTTGGTATGCACCAGGTGCAGCTGTTTCAGAATTAGTTAAAGCAATCGCTTTAGATTCTCAAAAAATGTTCCCTTGTTCTGCTTTATTAGAAGGAGAATACGGATTAAATGATTTATCGATCGGTGTACCTTGTATACTTGGAAAGAACGGAATCGAAAAAATTGTAGAAGTATCATTAAGTGATGCAGAAAAAGCGCATTTAGCTGAGTCTGCTGAAGGAGTTAAGAAAACAAACGGATTGTTAGAAGTTAACGCTTAGAAGAGTTCTAAATAACCAATATTTAAAGCCTTGCTTCTTTTGAAGCAGGGCTTTTTTGTTAATTTACGGTGATCTACGTAGAGATTTGATGCTGCTCCTCGTTTATATTTGGAGCAACAGATTGTAAATTTATTGTATGAAAGCATTTATTCTCATTGCCTTATTGGTATGCAGTTCAATTGCCCTTACTCAAAAAGTTGAATTAACTGACGAAGAGCAAAACTGGATAGTTGATAATCCGGTGATTTATTTCGGTTATGATCCTGGCTGGAAACCAATTGAGTTTATTGATGATGACGGTAATCACACGGGTATTACAAGCGACTTTTTAAAAGGCCTGGAAGTAAAGACAGGACTGAAGTTTAAACAACATCCAGAAGTAACAGATTGGTCTTCGTCTGAAAAAATGGCGAAAGATGGTGAACTAATGTTGCTCCCGGCCTTGGCTCAAAACGAAAGGAGAAACGAATACCTGAATTTTACAGATGCCTTTTTCTCTTATTCATTCGTAATAGTGACTCAAAAAGACGCCGAGTTTGTTGGCGGTATAGAAGATCTTAACAGTAAAACCGTAGCAGTACCTTCAGATTATTACATCACAGGGCTACTTGAGCAAGAGCAAGTAGATATGAATTTGGTGTATAAACCCAGCATTGAAGAGTGTTTAATGGAAGTGGCAACCGGACAAGCATTAGCAACGGTGACCAATCTTACAGTTGCAAGTCACTACATGAACTATTCGGGGTACGATAATTTAAAAATTGCGGCCCCAACTCACTATCCAGAAATAGATATTAAAATGGGGGTGATAAAAAGCCAGCCCATATTATTGTCAATTCTTCAAAAAGGAATTCGCGCATTCAGTCCCAAAGAGAAAAATGAAATTGTACAAAATTGGGTTTCCGTTCAGTACGAGCACGGAATAGATATGGCGAAAATTTGGAAGATTGCTGGTGTTTCAATTGGAATCGTTCTATTGATTTTTGGTAGCTTCTTTTATTGGAACAGAAAATTAAAGAAAGAGGTAAGTCTAAGAAAAGAAGCAGAAGAGCAATTAAGGAATTCTTTTGATGAGATTTCAGAACAAAAGAAAATCATTGAGCATAAAAATGAAGAGGTATTGGACAGTATCAAATACGCTAAGCGTCTACAAGAAGCTATCCTTCCGCCGTTAAACTTAGTGAACCAAAAGTTCGAGAAGAATTTTATACTCTATAGACCGAAAGATATTGTAGCAGGTGATTTTTATTGGCATGAATCGTTTAATTGTGAAGAGGCTGAAAATGAAGTGAACTTCATTGCCGCAGCTGATTGTACAGGACATGGTGTTCCAGGCGCAATGGTGTCGGTTGTTTGTTCTAACGCCTTAAATCAATCTGTTTTGCAACATAAGTTGTGTGATCCAGGTGCGATTCTCGATAAAACAACAGATCTTGTTGTTGAGCGATTTGAAAGAAGTGCTGAGGAAGTTAAAGATGGTATGGATATCGCTATGGTTTCAATTGAAAAGTTGAACAATGGTA
>JAUHXX010000382.1 GCA_030426825.1 Bacteroidia bacterium
AGTGACAATTCTTGCGGCAGCCCTTTTGATTCAAGCGATTACATCTTTCGCATTGACGAGACTTTTAAGTGTAGAGGCTCAACGCTTGATTTCAATTCTCCGTTCAGATGTTCAAAAAAAACTCATGAAATTGCCCATCAATTTCTTTGATAATCAAAAATCAGGTGCATTAGTTTCAAGGGTGATGACGGACGTTGAAGGGGTTAGAAACATTGTTGGAACTGGGTTGGTGCAGTTAATTGGTGGATCGTTAACAGCTATATTTTCACTGATTTTACTCATTCAATTGAATTGGTTTTTAACGGTTGTGGTCTTGGTTCCTGTAGCCATTTTTGCAGTGATTATGATGAAGGCATTTGGTTATATCCGTCCAATTTTTAGAAAACGAGGTAAAATAAATGCTGAGGTGACTGGCAGATTGACAGAGACATTAAACGGTGTTCGAGTGATCAAAGGATTCAATGCTGAAGAACAAGAAAATCAAATATTTGAAGAAGGTGTTAACCGACTCTATATAAATGTAAAAAAGAGTTTAACAGCTACTGCTATTATCACAAGTTCGTCCACATTTTTAATTGGACTGGCTTCTGCCGCAATTATGGGAGTTGGCGGTTGGTATGTGATAGGAGATGATATGACAGCAGGTGAGTTGATGTATTTTACTTTTCTCTTAGGCTTAATGGTGGCTCCGATTATTCAGATGAGTAATATTGGTTCTCAGTTATCAGAGGCTATGGCTGGTTTAGATAGAACGCAAGAGCTCATGAATATGCCTGAAGAAGATGATCCTGAAGTGAGAACGGTGGTGTTGAACGAAATAAAAGGTGATATTAAGTTTGAGAATGTTGAGTTTGCTTATGAAGAGGATAAAGAAGTCTTGCACGGAATCAACTTTGATGCTCCGGCAGGGAGTGTAACTGCGTTGGTAGGATCGTCAGGGTCAGGTAAATCAACCATTGCTGGATTAGCGGCTACTTTCTTGAATCCTAAATCAGGAAAAGTAACATTGGATGGTCAAGATTTATCAGTAGTGAACTTGAGTTCATTCAGACAGCATTTGGGAGTTGTGCTGCAAGATGATTTCTTATATGAAGGCACCATTAGAGAGAACATTTTATTTCCACGCCCAAATGCGACAGAAGAGGAATTGCAAGCCGCTGTCAAAGGTGCATATGTGGATGAATTTACTGATAGATTTGAAGATGGATTAGAAACCGTAATTGGTGAACGTGGTGTCAAATTATCGGGAGGGCAAAGACAGCGAATATCCATTGCAAGAGCTTTATTGGCGAATCCGAGAATCATTATTTTGGATGAGGCGACATCCAATTTGGATACAGAGAGTGAATCATTTATACAAAAAAGTCTGAACGATTTGATGAAGGATAGAACCACTTTTGTAATCGCGCACAGATTGAGTACCATACAAAAGGCCGATCAAATTTTAGTGATAGAAGATGGCAGAATAGTGGAGCAGGGTAAACACCAAGAATTACTTGATAAAAAGGGTCGTTATCACGACTTATATACTTATCAAAGTAGGATTTAGATCAAGTCTGATTTAATTAAACAATAAATTTCACTGTCTAAATATTGGCCCTTAAAGAAATAGTTTTCTCTGAAGTAAGCTTCTTTATTAAAGCCAATTTTTTCAAGGCATTTACGTGAGTCTTCATTCATGGGATTGATATTGGCTTCATAACTATGTAAACCCAATTCTTTAAATCCATACAAGAGTATTTCGTTCATGGCTTCAGTCATGTAACCTGATTTCCAATATTGCTTTTTTAAAGAATATCCGATCTGACCTCTATCGTTCTTTTTATCTACGCTCCAGATGGAAAAATCGCCCATGAATTCACCGGTTGATTTGTCTGTGATGGCCCAATAATATCCTTTTCCTTCTCGTTGATTTTTTATATTATCAGCAACAAATTTTTCGGAATCTTCAATTGAGCCGTGGAAGCTGGAATCCATAAATTTCATTACATCTTCATTCGAGCGAATTTCGAAAATATGCTTTGCGTCTTTTATCCGAAAAGGACGGAGAATTAAGCGCTCGGTTTCTAACTGATGCAGGTCGGTTTGACTTACAGATTTATTCATGGCAGGTCAAAGGTAGGGAAACAGATTTAAAATTACTGTTTAAGGCTTTAATTCAGTCTGTTATCTACACTTTAAAATATTCCGACAGCCAATTCAGCCCAGAATAAAAGCGCCGCAGCAATTATTATAAGCCCAATCACGATTTTTATTTTGCTATTCTTGAAAAGCTGTGGCAAGTAATAGGCTCCAAAACTGGTCAATAATATAACCATACCGGCAATTAAAAAATCCATTGATGACCAATTTACCTTTTCACTTATTTGCATTGCGGTAAATGGTACAAGTAAGATTAGTAATGGAAAGAGAAGAAATAGTGGCGGACGTTTTGATCTTGACATGATTTAATTTTAAAAGTGCTTTGAAATACAAAGTAACAAATATACTTCCAAGTTGTCAATAGGTTTTATAAAGAAATCATGAGAAAATAGCCGTCTAAATCTCGGATACAGAATTGTTCAAATCCAGAGTTCTCGTTTTTGTGAGGAGGGTCTTCAATGACAGCGTTTAAATTTTGAGCGTTCCTCCAAATTGTTTCTAAGTTTTCTACTCTTAAATAAATGATTAAGCCATTTCCCGGAGTTACAGACGGATCAGACATTGTTGGGTGTGCGTGAATTTCCCATTTATGTAAACAGAGAAAAATCTCGTTGTTTTCATCCGCTAGAATTTCAAACTCACTTCCGCCGTGAAGAGCGTTACAGATTAATAAATCTTGATACCATTGAGAACTTTTCTCGACATCTGCAACTGCGATTATCGGTTGATTTTTTATCATCTGTTCTCAGGTTTTATGAATTAC
>JAUHXX010000053.1 GCA_030426825.1 Bacteroidia bacterium
GACTTTCAGGCAGCTATGCTTAAACGAATTTATGCGCTGTGTCCTCAAATAGAAGGCCATGTAGTTGAGGTTGAAGTTTCATCCCCCTTAAGTACAAAGCATTTTACGAATTATCAACATGGTGAAATTTATGGCCTGGCTCATACCCCTAGTCGTTTCAAACTTCCATTTTTGAGAACAGAGACTAAAATTAAAGGGCTACGACTTGTTGGTCAAGACATCACAATTGTTGGCCTGGCAAGCGGTATGGTTTCTGGTATGCTTGGGGCAATTACCATTCTAAAATGGCGGTGTTGGAAGCATTTTAAATCAGTAGCCAAAGATCATTCGAAGGGTAATTAGGTTTGTTCGAGTGTGACTAGTTTTAAGTGATGAATTGAGTGCAGTTCGAGTGTCACGCTTCAGCGTGATGTATCGAGCACTAGCTTAATTTTTCACTCAAAATTCTGATCTCAATAAAAGGTGAAATTTTTTCGTAAATGATATTATTTACAGCCTCTAAAATGGGCATTTCAACGCCGTACTCCTTGTTGATTTCAACGATACATTTGGTGGCATAGTAGCCCTCGGCAATCATGTCCATTTCTAATTGGGCAATTTTCACCGAGTATCCTTTTCCTATCATGTAACCAAAGGTTCGATTACGTGAAAATTTAGAGTAAGCAGTAACGAGTAAATCGCCTAAATAAGCAGATGATTTCACGTCTCGGTGAATAGGGTTCACTTCATCAATAAAATTCTCTATTTCTTGTATAGCGTTTGATACCAGTACCGATTGAAAATTATCGCCATAGCCCAAACCCGAACATATACCGCTGGCAATTGAATAAACATTCTTTAAAACAGCAGAATACTCTGTTCCAAAAATATCATCTGATATAGTCGTTTTGATGTATCTATTATCCAAACGTGCTGCCATGTATTCAGCAACTTCCTCATCTTGTGATGCAATCGTTAAATAAGATAATCGCTCCAAAGCCACCTCTTCAGCATGACAAGGTCCACAAATAATCCCGATATTATCGTAAGGCACATCTAAGTACTTGTGATAATACTGTCCTGGTATTTCATTCACCTCTGGTATGATTCCTTTAACAGCTGAGAAAATAATCTTATCCTTAATTTTTTCTTTCGGAAAATCGTGAAAAAGACTGTGTAGAAAAGCAGAAGGAGTGGCGATTATAACAATATCCGCAGGTCGCATAATCTCTTCTAAATCGGTAGAAACATTAATGCGTTCTAAATCAAATTCAACCGATTGTAAATACTTTGGATTATGTCTGTATTTAATGATATGAGCTGCAGATGCTTCATTGTGCATCCACCAATTAACAACGTGGTTTTGAGCCGTAAGAATTTTAACCAAAGCCGTAGCCCAGCTTCCACCTCCAATAACTGCTATTTTTTTGACTTCTTCACTCATCTTCAAGGGTAACAAAAATATAAAAATCTCAGACATAGCAAGAGATTGACTTAATTGATTGTCGTCTAGGCTTGTCAATCACATCAATAAATGTAGCATTTCGATAAAAAGGCCATGGCTTTTAAGAATTTGTTCATAACAGTTCTTGAGATGGATAGCTTTCAATTTTACTTTTGTTTAATTTTATCGAACAAAAGATAAACAGGTTTGTTAATTGTCTTGAATGGCACAGTATTCAATAAAAGATTTAGAAAATTTTACCAAAATCAAAGCGCATACTTTGAGAATTTGGGAGCAACGCTATGCACTCTTGAATCCAGAGAGAACAGATACTAACATCCGACTTTATTCTGACAGAGATTTAAAAAAGATTTTGAACATCAACTTGCTTTATCAAAACGGCTTGAAAATTTCAAAAATTGCAAAGCTTACAGAGAAGGAAATTTTTGACAAGGCAGCTGAGTTGCTGTTAGATGATGAAGTTAATGGCCGAGACGAAATCAATAATTTTGTTGAGCATATTCTCGCTTTAAACGAAGATGGTATTCAAGAGTCCCTCAAGAGGATCACAGAAAAAATTGGAATTGAGCGCCTTTACACAGAAGTGCTGATTCCGCTACTTGAAAAAGTGGGTACTCTATGGCAAGTAGACGCCATCTCAGTTTCACATGAGCACTTTTTATCAAATATTTTAAGGGAGTATTTGATTACCAATATTTCAGGTATTCGAAATGCTGCTGTAGCGAAGGGTAAGGTTGTCTTGTTTTTACCTGAACATGAAAAGCACGAGTTGAGCTTGCTCTTCTATTATTTTTTGCTAAAAAAAAGAGGTTACGATTGTTTTTATCTAGGACAATCTGTTCCCATGAAAGATCTGCGTCAATTTGTGAAAGAAACGCAACCTGATTTTTTAATTACAAGTCTTATCGCTGAAATTACCACAGATGATTTTACAGAACTGATGTCAGACTTAACCGACTTAATCCAACCGAATAAAATTTTTGTTGGTGGTTACCAGTTAGCTAAGCATAAGTTAAGTATACCTAAGGGTGTTAAAGTGGTTCAATCTATTGATGATATTGTTGCGTAATTCTCGCAACGAATTTTTCTCCCTGCAAAAATCCATTTTCCATTTTCATTCGTACTTCGAATAGGTTAAACAGAACATTATTTTGCGAAACATCAATTACTTAAAGAGGGATTTCGTTTTAGAATTTAATCAACCTGACCAAGAAAAAGGCCTGAGGAGCGACTTTATTTAAATATTACTCAGATTTTTTTTCTTGTCAAGTATTTTCTTGAAACTACGATTTCTATTGAGGTTACGACTCATCAAAATAATTTTGTTTAACAAAAATATAAAAAAGTTAAACAAAAGTTTGGAAATGTCATTTGCTATCACATATATTTGTTTAACATAAACGAAAAAACATTAAACAAAATGACGGCATTTGAATTTAATACACGTTTGATAGATCTCAATGACTTTATTAAAGGCTTCGCCTTAAAATATACGAGAGATGAAGATTTAGCTCAAGATTTAGCACAAGAGACAATTTTAAAAGCATTGGCAAATCGAGAGAAATTTAGAACCAATACAAATCTTAAAGGTTGGTTGAAAGTGATTTTGAAGAATACGTTCATCAACTCTTACAGAAGAAAGTCTACACACATGATGACTTATAATTCTGAAGATTACAAAGTAATGAATGGGGAAGCTGATAATTACCAGCCAGACAACATCATGATGACCGATCATATTCAAAATTTGATTGAGTCTTTAGATGAAGGATTGAAGAAGCCTTTTATGATGCATGTAGATGGCTATAAATATCATGAGATATCTGATGAAATGAACTTGCCTTTAGGTACTGTGAAAAGTAGAATTCATCAAACAAGAAAAATCTTAGCAGCGCAAATTAACAATGGCTAAAACTATTGACATAATAGGAGCAGGGATCTCAGGTCTATATGCTGCGTGCTACCTTTCAAAGAATGGTTACCAAGTGACGGTTCATGAGAAAAATGACAGTATCGGTGGACGTTCGCGTGTTTTTGAAGCAGAAGGATTTACATTTGATATGGGGCCATCTTGGTATTGGATGCCTGAATTAATCGATCAAATGTTTGAAGATTTAGGTGAAAAACGATCAGATTATTTCGCCCTTAAAAGATTGGAGCCTGCCTATCAAGTTTTTTGGAAAAACGAGCAACCAACTAATGTTCCTGCAGACTTAAAGGACTTAAAAAATCTTTTTGACTCTTTTGAAGAAAACGGCGGAGAGAAGTTAGAGCGGTTTTTAAAAGATGCCCAAACAAAATATGAAGTTGCAGTTGACGAATTTTTATTCAAACCTGGTTTAAAATGGGGTGAATTGATTTCAATGAAGGTGCTGAAAAAAGCGCTAAAGTTGGACGTTCTTAAATCTGTTGAAAAAGATGTCAGTAACCGATTTAAATCGGCAAGAGCACAAGCCATTTTAAATTTTCCCGTATTGTTTTTAGGTGAAATGCCGAATCGCATTCCATCATTATATACCCTAATGAATTATGCCGATTTAAAACTGGGAACCTGGTATCCAGAAGGCGGAATGGGGGTTTTGGCAAAATCTTTAGCTCAAATTGCAAAGCAAAATGGAGTTCAGTTCAAATTAAATTCAGCTCTTGAGGGAGTTGAAATTTCAAATAGCAAAATCGACCGAATTCAAGTGGCAGGACATACACTTGAAACTGAGAACGTGTTGGTTTCTGCAGATTATCATCATATTGAACAAAACATCCTACCAAAAGCATACAGAACATATTCAGAGTCCTACTGGGATGCTAGGAAATTAGCACCTTCATGTTTGATTTTCTATATCGGATTAGATAGTGAAGTCCCTGGGCTACAGCACCACAATTTATTTTTTGATGAAGATTTAATTGCCCATGGTAAAACCATTTATGATAATCCATCTTGGCCCGATAACCCATTGTTTTATGCTTGTGCGCCAAGTAAAACAGATAAAGATGTCGCTCCAATGGGTAAAGAAAATTTATTCTTTTTAATTCCAATTGCTCCAGATTTGGAGGATACAGAAGAGATTCGTGAGCGATATTTTAAAGAAATAGTGAAACGATTAAACCAACATTTAAATATTGATATTTCTGACCACATCATCTATAAAAGATCGTATTGCGTTAGTGATTTTAAAGAAGATTATAACGCATTCAAAGGCAATGCCTACGGTTTGGCCAATACCCTTAAACAAACGGCTAACCTAAAACCAAAAATTAACTCAAAATTGGATAATCTGAACTTTTGCGGGCAGTTAACTGTTCCAGGGCCAGGTGTTCCTCCTGCTCTTATCTCAGGTCAAATTGTTGCACAGCAGGTGATCAATAAATACAAAAACTAGCTATGAAATCTATTTATGATGAGTATGCTTTTAAAGCATCAAAACACGTAACAAAAACCTATAGCACCTCCTTTTATGCTGGGGTTAGGTTTTTAGATAAATCGATTCGAAATGATGTACATGCGATTTACGGATTTGTACGTTTGGCAGATGAAATCGTTGATTCTTTTCATGATTTTCCGAAACAACAATTGTTGGATGAATTCAGGGCCGATACCTATAAGGCAATTGAAAAACAAATCTCTTTGAACCCGGTTTTGCATGCCTTTCAAATGGCAGTGAATAAATACAATATTGATAGATCACTAATAGATCAATTTCTGCACAGCATGGAGATGGATTTGAATCCACTTGAGTATAATCAAACGAGCTTTGAAGAGTATATTCTTGGTTCAGCTGAGGTTGTGGGATTGATGTGTCTCAAAATCTTTGTTTACGGTGACCAAAAAAAATATGATGAGTTGAAGCCTTATGCTATGAAGTTAGGTTCTGCTTTTCAAAAAATAAATTTTTTACGTGATTTAAAAGATGATGTTGAAGGGTTAGGAAGAATTTACTTCCCAGATTTGACGGACGCTGGAATTACATTAGAAGATAAGTTGGCAATTGAGGCAGACATTCAGCAAGAGTTTGACGAAGCTTATATCGGAATAAAAATGTTGCCAAAATCATCTCGATTTGGGGTTTATGTGAGCTATGTCTATTATTTAAAGTTGCTCAAAAAAATTAAGCGAAAAGACACCACCGAATTAATGAATGCGAGAATTAGAGTGTCAGACAAAGCAAAAATCGCCTTGTTCTTTAAATCTTACGTTAGAAATTCGATCAATTTGTTATGATTAATTTACTGATTTGGTTAAGCTTGAGTTTATCTGCTTCAGATATGAATGAAGTGAGGGAATTGTTCACTGCTGCGGCTGAAAGTGAAGCTAAAAACGAGCAATTACTTAAAATCACAGACGGATATACTGTAGATTATAAACCGGTTGTTTATGCCTATCATGCAGCAGCTGAAATGACCATGGCAAATCATACTTTTTGGCCGCTTTCTAAATTCAATTATTTTAACTCAGGCAAAGACAAACTAGAAAAAGCAGTAAAAAAATACCCTCAAAATGTTGAAATCAGATACATCCGATACGCCGTTCAAAAAGAATCGCCAGGATTTTTAGATTATCAATCTAATCTGACCGAGGATCGAAATATGATTTTAAAGAATTATCATCAAACGAATTGGCCCAGCCATTTTAAAAATAAAGTAATTGCATTTGTAAAATAGGATGGATAAAAATTATGACACAGTAATTATCGGCGGAGGCATTTCTGGAATGGCCACTGCATTGCGGCGTCATAAAAAGGGTGATAAAGTTTTACTAATTGAAAAATCTGATCAATTGGGTGGCAAGCTCGGTGTACTCAAATGGGGTGATTATGTTTGGGATAAAGGCCCGTCATTATTTACCCTTCCCAACTTGATTACAGAGCTGTTTACGCTTTACAATAAAAATCCTCAAGATTACTTTGAGTACTCTGAAATGGAAGAAAATTGCAGGTACTATTTTGAGAATTTACCTCCATTCACATTTTTCAAGGATAAAGAAAAACGAAGAACTGAATTAGAAAAAATTTTCAGTAAAAAGGAGATCGATCAAGTAGAAGATTATTTAGCGAATACAGAGAAAATCTACAACGAAATCGGGGAACTGTTTATAGATGAGCCCAAACTGGGACTTAAGGATATGTTTAAGCTAAAGATAGTTAGGCAGTATCCTAAATTGATGTCTCAGCAGATGCTGCATTCGCTTAACGACTATAACCAAAAGCAATTTCAGAATCCACACCTCGTACAATTATTCAATCGATTTGGAACCTATAACGGATCTAACCCTTATCAAATGAGTGGACTTTACAGTATGATTCCGCATCTTGAGTTGAATTTGGGCACATTTTTTCCGAAAGGTGGCATGCGAGCAATTATTGATAGTCTTGAAAAATTGATGCGAGAAGAAGGAATTGAATACGCATTAAACATTGAAAAAATAAAGGTTAGCGATAAAGAGAAAGGGGTAATTGTCAGTGTTGAGGATCAAATAATTGAAGCAAAATGCGTAGTGTCCGCGATTGACCATATGACGTTTTATGACAATATTTATCAAGATGATCGCGCAAAAAATAAATACAAAGATCAGGTAAAATCAACATCTGCGGTTGTGTTTTATTGGGCCGTTAATCACAAATTTGATGAATTTGGATTGCATAATATGTTGTTTTCGTCAGATTATCAGGATGAATTTGAACAGATATTTGATGATCGAAAAATTCCAAAATCCCCTTCAATATACATTCACAATAGTTCGATTGTTGAACCCAATCAAGCGCCTGAAAATGGTCAGAATTGGTTTGTGATGATCAATACTCCGGCAGGAATAGAACCGAGTGCAAATCAAATAAATGAATTGAGAGAATTTGTGGTGTCAAGAGTTAATGAGCTAGTAGGTATTGACATTAAAGACCATATTATTCATGAGAAAACATGGACCATGAAAGGTATTGAAAATGATACCGGATCGTTAGATGGGGCACTGTACGGAGCTGCGTTTAATACCAAAACAGCATCTTTCAAACGTCACGGAAATCAGAGTAAAAAGAATAAGAATATCTATTTTACAGGAGGGTCAGTTCATCCTGGAGGGGGAATTCCATTGGTGTTGAAATCAGCAAAAATTGTAGATCAATTAATTGATAAAAATGGCAATCATTAGAAATTATACCTTTTTGATTTTGCTCATCTTGCATTTGGTGGGTATTGGATTGTTTGCTTATTTGCAATACGCTCCAGAAATTTCTTACGTCACTATTTTGCTAAGCGCGGTACTCGTTTTTTTGAACGAACCAAAATCGAATAAATCGATATTAATATTCATCACTATTTTTTTAGCTGGTTATGTGATAGAGCTAATTGGAGTGCAAACTGGTTTGCTGTTTGGGAGTTACAGCTACGAAGCAGCAATGGGGCCCTTATTCATGGAAACGCCGATTGTTATAGGCGCGACATGGTATGCCGTTGTTGTAGGGGCTGCAAATATTGCAAGACGTATTAAGGGTTCTACTTTTGGCAGGTCAATTATAGCTGGCTTGATGGCGGTTGGTCTTGATTTTTTTATTGAGAAAGTCGCCATTGCCTTTGGTTTTTGGTCTTGGGAACTAGGCGTTATTCCTCTGTTCAATTATGTGTGCTGGTTTATTTTTAGCGCATTGTTTGCTTTTTTATACCTCCATTTTCAAAAAAATGAAAATGCTGCGGCGATCAAACTCTTTGTTATTTGGTTGTTGTTTTTTGGACTTCTAATTCTACTAAAAGTATGATGATAGTATTAGTTATAGGTTTAGCCTTTTTTGGTATGGAGTTCATGGCCTGGTTTACCCATAAGTATATCATGCACGGCTTACTATGGTCAATTCATGAAGATCATCATCAACCGAGAAGCAAAAGATTTGAGAAAAACGATTTGTTCTTTTTGATTTTTGCTATTCCCTCATGGTTGTGTATAATGCTGGGGCTTATTTATGGAGCTTCCATTGCCGTTGCCGTTGGTTTTGGAATCATGTTATATGGAATTACTTATTTTTTAGTTCATGATGTGTTAATTCACCGCAGATTCAAATGGTTTGACAACACTAATAATCGTTATTTTAAGGCCATCAGAAAAGCGCACAAAATTCACCATAAAAACATGGAAAAAGAGCATGGCTCTTGTTTTGGGATGCTCATTGTGCCAAGAAAGTATTTCATTGTCCAAAAATCATAATGACAGATTATTTGTATCTGATATTAATTTTACTGACGCCTTTGGGACCTTTAGCATTAAGTTTCGATAAGAAAGTACGCTATGTTACTAAATGGAAATGGGCTATGTTATCTGCAATACTAGTTGCAATTCCCTATTTAATTTGGGATGAGATTTTCACTAAAAATGGCTTTTGGGGCTTTAATCAAAACTACTTAACTGGAGCTTATGTAGGGAATTTACCTATTGAAGAAGTCTCCTTTTTTATAGTTGTACCTTTTGCTTGCACCTTTATTTACGCTTGTGTAAGGCACTATTTCAAATCTGCAAATCTTCAAAATTTCAATCTCCTTTTTTATTTGTTGTTTTTTGCTTTTATGATCTGGATCGGCGAAGTTGGTGTAAAAGGGTGGTACACCAGAATTGCCGTTAGTTTGGGTTTAATTTTAAGTCTGTTTTTGTTTATTCGTAGAGATAAATTTGTTTTTATCCCATTGACTTTCGTTTTTTCATTAATTCCTTTTTTAATCATGAACGGTATCTTGACTGGCTCCTTCATCAAAGAACCAATAGTTTGGTACAATGAGGTTGAATTTTCAGGATTAAGAATCTATTCAATACCTTGTGAGGATGTAGTGTATGGCTTTGGTTTAATTGTTTTGAACCTATTTCTTTTTATTTGGATGGAAAAACGATTTACCAAACCACTTTAAATATTATATGTTCCAATAAACTAGTGGGATACATCTAGATTTCTTAGTTAAGGTATTTACTTAAAATTCAATCTTACTATCTTTACTGGGAATGAATTGGCTAAAAAATCCATATCCCTTCATTTTTGAAGATTCCAAATCACAAATAAAAATGACTATTCTAGTGGTTGTTTTTGTCACACTCTTTCTGTACATTTTTCGTCCCTTTAATTATGATGAAATACTGCTCATTAATCCATTGCAGGCTTCAATTCTGTATGGATTTGTTGCCGGAATAGTCAGCTTGTTCGTTACAAAAATGTTAATAGCTTTTGCACCTGATTTTACTTCTGAAAAAGATTGGAATATCGGAAAGCAACTATTCTTTTTAAACTTAATTTTACTTGCGGTAACGCTAGCAAATTTGATTTTTTCATACGGGTTTCAAATTCATGATTTAAAAGGGAGATCTTTTTTACAATGCCTGCTTCAAGATTTAACCTATACTTACGCGATTGGATTTTTTCCGGTTTTAATCGTAACGCTTGTGGGTTTTTATGTTCGGTTAAAAAGGAACTTAGCGGCTGCTGAAGAATTGAATAAAAAGATTGAGTTCGCAGATGGAAATGCAGAAAGTCAAAATGTTCGTCTTGTGATACCTTCTAACGCTAAAAGTGATGACTTAGAAATCAATGTTCAGGATCTGGTTTTTGTAATGGCAGATGGTAACTATGTTGAATTTCATCTGAAAGATGAGAATAGAACTCAACGGAAAATAATAAGAAATACCATGAGTAACGTGGAAGAACATTTAAATGATTTTGATTTTTTATTCAGATCTCACCGTGCATATATTGTCAATTTGAATTTTATAAAAGAAAGTTCTGGTAATGCTCAAGGTTATCAATTGAAAATGAAAAACACAGATACAATTCTCCCTGTATCCCGTACGAATCTTGATAGATTCAAGAATGTTATTGAGTCAAATCGACAAAATCCAGCCTTGCATTTCGTCCCAAATTCTTGACAATCACCACAAATTTGAAAAATATCAATCTGTCTCAATTACCTTTGGAGCAAATAATTCTTTGAGACATGAAAACCTTTATTTTCACAATAGCCTTATTTATCTCATCTGGATTGTATGCGCAAAATTTAACGCAAACAGTTAGGGGAACCTTAAAAGACAAGCAAACCTTTGAGCCGTTAATTGGAGCGAAAATCATTATTGTAGGGACAGAACCTTTGATCGGAGCTGTGTCAGATATAGATGGAAAATTTAGGCTAGAAAATGTCCCTGTGGGAAGACAGCAAATCGCCATCAGCTATGTGGGTTATGAACCTATTGTTTTATCAAACATTGATATAGCTTCAAAAGAAGTGGTTTTAAACTTAGAAATGACTGAAGCCGTGAATATGATGAACAAGATAGAGGTGAAGGCGAATAAAGAAAAAGGCGAACAAATTAATAAAATGGCTACGGTCTCTGTCCGTCAATTTTCTGTCGAACAATCTAACAGATTTGCAGGTTCATTTAATGATGTAGCTAGAATGGCTCAAAATTTTGCAGGTGTACAAGGTGCAGATGATTCAAGAAATGATATTGTGATCAGAGGAAATTCTCCAACGGGGGTTTTATTCAGAATGGAAGGTGTCGATATTCCTAATCCTAACCACTTTGCCCGATTTGGTACAACTGGAGGCCCAGTTTCTATTTTGAATAATAACGTTTTAGCGAACTCAGATTTTATGACTGGCGCCTTTCCCGCTGAGTATGGGAATGCTATAGCAGGCGTTTTTGATTTGAAAATGAAAACCGGAAATAATGAGAAGCACGAATTCATGTTTCAATTTGGTTTCAATGGGGCTGAGTTAATGGCAGAAGGACCTTTAAACAGAAAAACAGGAGCATCTTACTTAGTGAATTACCGTTACTCAACACTTAAACTATTTCAAGTAATCGGAATTAATTTTGGCTCTACAGCCTTACCCAATTACCAAGACGCAGCATTTAAACTTAATTTTCCTTCTAAAAGGGGATTAACTACAGTTTTTGGTATGGGAGGATTAAGCAATATTAATATTCTAGCAGAGAATGCAGACAGTACTGATTTGTTTGCGCTTGATTATTCAAATACTTATTTCAATTCTCAAGTTGGAGTAGTGGGTGTTGCACATAAACAAAGAATTGGAAAAAAGTCATACATCAACGCTTCATTAGCTGCTCAAGCAAACGTCAACATTATTGACAATGATACGGTAGATTTTAATTTCGAAAACCCTTTTAAAACCTACGAAAGCAATTCTGTGATTGCAAAAATTGTAGGGGATGTGTTTTACAATTATAAGATCAATGCTAAGAACATGTTTAAAGTAGGCGTGCATGCTGATTTATTTTTGCTGGATCTTGTTGATTCTGTATATACTGGTCCTACTTTTGGTTTTGAAACCTTAAGAAATTTCACCGGAAACACTTTGTTATTGCAACCTTACGCTCAATACCGATACCGGCCTACTGAAAAAATTACTTTGAATGTTGGCCTGCACTCCCAGACTTTAACCTTGAATTCAGAAACTTCAATTGAACCTAGATTTGGTGCAGCTTGGCAAATGACTAAAAAAGATCGATTGTCATTTGGTTATGGATTGCATAGTCAAATGCAGCCGATAGAAGTTTATTTTAAGGAGGTGCCAGACGGTACTGGGCAAACAAAGCAGCCTAACAATGAATTAAAATTTACTAAAAGTCATCACTTGGTTTTAGGCTACCAACACCGATTTGCTTATGGTATAAACGCAAAACTTGAAGCCTATTATCAATCTTTATATGACGTTCCAGTAACCCCGCAACCTTCTTCTTTCTCAATGGTGAATTTTGGTTCTGATTTTAATACCGCTCTACCTGATTCATTAGATAATGATGGAACCGCATCAAACTACGGCTTAGAACTGACCCTTGAAAAATATTTGGATAAAGGCTTTTATTTTATGATAACCACGTCAATTTACGAGTCAAAATATAAAGGTTCTAACGGTGTAGAATTTAACTCAGCCTTTAACGGAAACTATACCTTTAATACCTTGGCGGGTTACGAATTTAGATTCAAAGAAGGTAAAAAGATTAAACCATCTTTAACCATAGACTTTAAGTTCACTTATAATGGAGGAAGTAGATATACACCTGTTTTGGTTGAAGAAAGTAATTTGGCTGGTACTGAGGTGAGAGATTTTTCTCAAACCAATACGCTTACTTATCCTGATTATGTGAAATTAAATGCACGAGTAGCCTTCAAAATGGTAGGTAAAAAAGTCACGCAAGAAATAGCTTTTGATGCCCAGAATATAACCAACCGAAAAAATGTTTTTGTCCAAGAATATAACGTGCAGTCAGGTAAATTCGAAACAACCTATCAGACAGGTTTTCTGCCGATAGGTCAAATTCGAATTTATTTTTAGTATTGTTTCAGTACTTTCTTCGTGAGGACCTGCCCATCTACTGTAAGCAGACTTACCAAGTAGAACCCATCCTCAAGGTCCGTAAGGTCAAGTTGGCCTTCAAAAGATCCTAAATTCATTACCTGTTGCCCTTGCATATTATGTACGAATATTTGAGCAACATTTTCAGATGTTAGAATAGTTATTAATCCACTTGTCGGATTAGGGAAGACTTGGTAATCAATTAATTTAGGGTCTAAATCGATTTCATCTACACTACCGGTTGTGCAATCATCTAGACAGATATTAGAAATACACATGGTAGAATTACCTAATTCAACATAATCAAAATCTCCTTCTATAGTGATATACTGCTCTCCAGCTATAGTATCAGAAGTATAGGTCCAATTTGGATTGAAAATGGTGGTATCGTAATAAGCTCCATAAATCGTATCTCCGTCAATTGCGGTATAGTAAGCGGCTAGCACACTATAGGTTAGTTTTTTACAGTTGAAGAGCGAGCTTGAAACATCTATTCCCAGATTACCAATAAAACAGAATTCGTTGTTTGTAGAATCAATAGAAATTGGATAGAAGTTGGTGCTGTCCACTTTTACTAGGTCAATATCCCCTGATGTCATAAAGACGGACCCGTTAGGATATGTTGCGTGATCTGTTCCAACAGTTTGAATATAGGTGTAACTGTAGTTGCTAAAATCAAGACATGATCCTGATGATGGCGAGCATTCATCTAAACAAATATCTTTCAAACACATTGTTGAATTACCAAATTCAACGTAGTCAAAATCACCTTCAATAGTAACTACTTGGTCTCCTCCGATTGTATCTGAATGATAGGTCCAATTGGCGTTGTAAATTGTAGTATCGTAATAAGCGCCATAAATAGTATCACCGTCAATAATAGTATAATACGCCGCTAATATTGAGTAGGTCAACTTCTTACAAGCGAAAGATGAAGATGATATATCAATTCCTAAATTGCCGATCCAACAAAAGCTGTTTTCGGTTGAGTCTATAGATAGAGGAAAGAAGTTGGTGCTGTCTACTTTGATGAGGTGAATGTCTCCTGAAGCCATAAAAGATGAACCGTTAGGATATGTCGAATGATCTGAACCCACATTTTGAATATAAGCGTTACTGTAGTTTCCAAAATCCAAGCATGAGTTGCTAGAAGGGGCACATTCGGATAAGCAGATGTTTTTAATCGTTGAACTGGTCATCCCAATTTGAACGTAATCAAAAGCACCCTCAATGGTTATTAACGGATCCGTAGAGGTATTGCTGACAGTGAAAGTCCAATTAGGTCTATAAATTACCGTGTCAGTATAAGGGTTCCATATGGTATCGCCATCAATTGAATACAAAATATTGAATTCGTTAAATGATAGTACTCTGCATGAATAATTTGCTGTTGATACGTCTATCCCAATTTCCCCTACGTAGGATAGAGAATTATTCGTTGAATCTACAAATTGATAGAATGAGTTCGTTGTTGGTTTGATTAATTGAATATCCCCTGAAGTTGCGAAGGTGGATCCCGCTGGATAAGTGACGTGGTCGGTAGATACTGCATTCATGTAGTTATCCGTGTAATCCCCAAAATTTAGGCATGAATTAGATGAACAATCTGTCAAGCAAATGTTGCTTATACATGTGGTTGATTGGCTGATTTCAATATAATCAAATTGACCAATTATTCCCACTGATAATTCACCTCCTGTTGTATCTGAATCATAAGTCCAGTTTCCAAAATGAACGGTGGTATCAGCGTATGTTGGGTTAATGGAGTCTCCATCAACAACTATCCAAAATCCTGCAATTAAATCAAAAGTTAATTCTCTACACGCATAATTTGCTGAAGAAACATCAATGCCTAACCATCCGATATAACACATTTGATTATTCCCAGCATTAATGAACTGGTAAAAACTTGATGTATTGGGCTTAATTAATTGAATATCTCCTTCTGTTATAAAGGTCGAACCGGCTGGGTATGTTGTGTGGTCATTCGTAACATCATTTAAATAAGCATCCGAATAATTACTAAAGTTTAAACATGAGGGTCCTCCTGTATCACAAGAGCTTAAGCAGATGTTACTGATACAAGTCGTAGAAGGGCTAATTTCAACATAATCAAAATCTCCTTGGATAGTTATACTATGATCTCCACCGGTAGTATCAGAATCAAAAGTCCACATTCCACTTGAGATGGTGGTGTCAGTGTAGCCTACTCCTATAG
>JAUHXX010000383.1 GCA_030426825.1 Bacteroidia bacterium
GCAGTATTCGAGAATACCTTTTCGCATTTGTGCTTTGGTGTTTTCTACTTTCATTTATTCTTTTTTGGTCAGGTGAAAATTGCGCGGTCACCACCTGACAATTCATTTTTGTCAATGTTGAGACAAAGGTATATAAAAAATATAGTACTATGCAATACATAGTACTATATTAATTTTTTAATTCAGGATGGGATGTTGCTTGAAACTCTTGTTATGCAAGGGTTTTATTGAGGATAAAAAAAGAGAAAAAAATATTTCGCAAGATAGAAAAATGCGAAATTGAAGTGGAAAATGATTCAGGTTAGAAATGTCTTGGGGCTAAAAACAGAGATTTTACTGTTCTTAAAGTCTTTCACATTTCGTGTGATGATGGCCTCAATTTTTTTTGATCTCAAGGCTGCTTGATATTGTAATCCGTCTTCAAAATCTAAAAAACCAGATTGTATATTGGTGAGAATATCTGCTTTATTGATTTCAAGAATTTCTGTGAATTGTAGCAAAACTTCCAGTTTGGCGCAGATCTTTTTATGAGAATTTGCTTTTCGCAAGATGTAATACATGTTTGCAAACATTACGGCTGTAGAGTATCCTTTGAGTTTTTTTTGAGCGCAGAGGTCTAAAATTTTTGCTGAGTCATTTAAAAAAGGCTCCCTTGCGAAAAGAACATCCAAAAATACATCTGTATCAATTAGAACCGCTCTCATTTAAGGTGTTTTTTGATTAACCTTTGCGTTTTGTCATCTTTATAATCTTCAATGCTGGGCTCTTTTAGAGTGCCTATCAATGCAGTAACATCAGCATTATAAGATGTCGATTTTTTTGAATTTTCGCTAGCAATTAAATTGAGGTAATTTTCGATAATATCAGACAGGCTTCTCCCTTTAGACTTGGCATAAGCCTTGGCTTTTTCAATTACTGACTCTTCTATAGACAATGTAAGTTTTTTATTCATACGTACATTTTATTAAATAAATATACGTATAAAACTCAGGCTTGTCAAGCGAGATGTTCTTTTATTTTCTCAGCAACTCTAAAAGAGTTGGCGTAAATGGTAAAGGTGTGGGGTGCAGAACCTCCAGTTGGCATGAACGAACCATCAGTGACGTACAAATTAGGCACTTCGTGTGCTTTACAGTTTTTATCTAATACGGATGTCTTTGGATCATTCCCAAAACGGCAGCCTCCTGCAATTAAGTTAGATGGTGGATTTCCAGTGACCGATTTTGTCGATTTGATTCCTCCAACTTTCTCCATTACTTCTAAGGCGCGATCTGCCAGATAATTCCCGATTTTTAAATCACGTTGATGATACCCGGTTCTCACTTTAGCAACTGGGTCACCCCATTTGTCCTTCACATCCTCAGAAAGCGTGGTGAAGCAATCATCTGTTGGATGCCAATCACAGAATACCTCAAAACGAATTCGTTTTTGTTGGGTGAAGTAATCCTTCATTTTCTCTTTTAATTCTGATCCGAATAACAATCTACTACCACTGTATTTACAGCGATAAGCTTTAGGCATTGGATTAGAATGTTCAATCAAGAAATCTATATTTCCTCCCTTTACTTTTCCTGTTGGAGACTCTTTGCACAGGTCAAATTCAGGATCATCTATTTCATAAAAATCAACTAAACATTGATTGATAAATGTGTTTTTATCTTTTGCAGTTTCTAAATCTTCAGCAGATAAATCTTCGTATCTGATATAAGCTGAGCCTCCGCCACCGCCAGCAAAAATCATGTTTTTACCAACTTGACCAGAATTATTGGCCAATCCATTAGGAAAAGCCTCGCTCTTGCTCATTAATAATAATCGAGAGGTCTCAATGGCTTGACAGGCCACTACAAATAACTTGGCTTCAACACTTTGTTTAACTCCGGTTTCATTGTAATATTCAGCCTCAATTATTTTGCCCGAATCATCTGTTTTCAGATTGAACACTTTTGAATTGGGTCTGATGTCTACATTCCCAGTTGCCACGGCGTCCGGAATCAAAGCTGCCCTTGAGCTAGATTTTCCATCAGACGAACAGCCAAAGCTACCGCAGTAATTAGAATGATAACAGGCCTTTCTTCCGTTTGAAGGCTCAGAGATGATGCCTCTGGCCGCTGGAACGATTTTATATCCCAGTTCCTTACCAGCTTTTACATACCATTCTGCAATGCCATTTGAAACGAGTGGGGGATAGGGGTAATCTGGTGTAGAGCGTGGCTCATGGTGCTTGTGTTCAACCACCTTGCCCGATACACCCACTACTGATTCAACTTTAGTGTAAAAAGGTTCCATTTCATCATAAGAAATGGGCCAGTCTACAACATTAGCTCCTTTTACAGGGCCGTAAGTTGAAAGTAATTTAAAGTCTTTGGGTTTGAGCCTATGAAAATAGGCGCTCATGAAATTTGAAGAACCGCCAATGCAACTTCCGTTTTGGAAATTCCTTCCCGTGTCTGCAGATGATTCTGCTTTATAGCCATTGCTTGTTAATCGTTCGGTAACTTGCGGCTCATCTTTATTGGTAGGTACATAGGCGTCATGTCTTGTTACCAGTTGCTCGTCCTTTGTAAAGTCTTCGGTTTTAATCCACGGGCCTTTTTCAAGAACAACTACTTTATAGCCGGCTTTTGACAATTCATATATCACGGGTCCAGCACCTGCGCCACTTCCTATTACACAAACATCTGTCATTGCTTCGCTCCAGGTTTGTAGGTTTCTATAAAGCTTTCTAATCTGGTTCCTTCATCAGGACGTGGCATGCCCGGTTTATGATCTAGCCATTTCCAACCGGCTTCATCTTTATTTCCTCCGTAAATAGGGTCAAGAAGGGCAGATTCCATCACAAAAGTAACCATGACAGACATCCA
>JAUHXX010000054.1 GCA_030426825.1 Bacteroidia bacterium
TGATTGATGGCGAACATTTTTCCTGTTCTATAAAAGCCGGTCATCACCTCATCTGCAACCGCCAACACGTCATATTGATTCGCCAATTGAACAAACTTTTCTAACCATTCAGGTTGATACATACGCATTCCCGCAGCTCCTTGAACCAAAGGTTCAAAAATAAAACCTGCAAATTCACCGGTTCTGAAAAAGTCCTCCATTTTCTTTAGGACTCCATCAATATTATCTTCAGTCGGAAAAGGAATAAAATCTACGTCAAAAAATAAATGCTCAAAGGGTTTATTGAAATATCCACGTTGTCCAACACTCATAGCGCCAAAGGTATCGCCATGATAAGAGCCTTCAATGGCTAAAAATCGCTTTTTATGTTCACCTTTATTGTGCCAATACTGATAACACATTTTAATGGCCACCTCTACTGAAGTTGACCCATTATCTGAAAAAAACACCTTCGAAAAACCATCTGGCAACACGCCAACAATACGCTCAGCTATTTCTACAGCTTTTGGATGTGTAGCCCCAGCAAAAATGGCATGATCCAATACCTTGAATTGATCAGTTAATGATTGCGCGATATGCTCGTTACCATGCCCGTGTAGTACAGTCCACCATGAAGAATTAGCGTCTATGTATTTTTTATCATTTTGCGCATAAAGCCATGCATCTTTCGCGTGTGTTAATGGAATTGGTATTGGAGCTGTTTGAGCTTGAGTAAACGGGTGCCAAACGAACTCCGCGTCTTTTTGTAATAATGTCATTTAAATTAATTTGGTAATATCGTCAATTCCCGCTGGTCGTGTGAGCACAAATCCTTCGCCGTATTGGGCGCCAATATATCTTCCAAAATCTCCCCATCTCCCTTTCAAAAAGTCAAAAAACTCTTTTCCTGAAATTGGTGTATTTGGTGCTGGATTTGAAGGATCGTAAAATTGTGTTTTAAAAGCCTTAATCGCTTCGATTTTTTGCTCCAATTCAGTCGATATATCAACAACGAAATCTGGTCGCATATAATAATCTTGGATATAGTGATAAACAGCTCGAGGACGCCATTTTTCTTGCAATTGGCCTCCGAGTTGTGTTTCAATTTTTGAAAGACCTGACAAAAAACAAGCTTCTTTAGCAAGCTCTGCGCCTTTCCCATGATCGGGATGCCTATCAGATTTGGCGTTGATTAAAACTACGTTAGGCTGATACTTTCTTAATTGCTCAATAATCAACAGTTGATTTTCTTTTGTATTCTGAAAAAAACCATCAGCCATACCTAAGTTTTCTCTAGCATCTAGTCCAATGATCTCAGAAGCTGCAGCAGACTCTTCTTTTCTAGTTTCTGCTGTTCCTCTGGTACCCAATTCACCTCTGGTTAAATCTACAATACCAATTTTTTTACCTTGTTTTTTTGCTTTTATCAATGTCCCAATGGCAGATAACTCGGCATCATCAGGATGTGCGGCAATTGCTAAAATATCTAGTTTCATAGCTTTTTGTTGCTGGATTTATATGCAAAGATGTGGATATTAGAGCGGAATATCTGCCAAGATCTCTAAAATTCTCTCGTCAGTTATTTCTTTCTCCCTTGCATAATCAAGAGGTGTTGTTCCTTCATCATTAATAATATTAGCACCATAATCTACCAATAATTGAATGGTCTTGCGATTTCTGAGATTAATTGCAATTGGCAGTAGATATTGTCCGTCAAAACTTTGATTTGGATCCAATCCATTTTCTAAGCATATTTCAATTTGTTCTAGCTTTAACTTAAACAACAACCGAGGAGATTTAAGACTGTCATAAGGTAAAGGATAGGCAAGTAGCTCATTGACTTTTGCTTCTGGTTGAAAATTTAAGCCCCATTGAAAAAATCTCTCAATATCCAAATTAATAGGATCAGCTCCCTCCTTTAATAGTCGCTCAACAAGAAAAATATTGTCTGATGCATACCACATATTAACTTCCTTTAGGTTTGCACCATATGCTTCTAATGTATCAATATAATGCATGGTAAAATCCCCAATATTATCTGGATAATTTTCTGCGGCCTCTTTAGTCGACTTTGACTTATTAAAAAAGGAATTGGGATCATAGTATATCCCCATAGTTTCATTATAAACCACAGCATATTTCATTAAAACTTCAACAGCATTCATTTTCTCCTCTCCTTTTACGTTCGGGTCCGCTCCATTTTTGAGTAGCCATAGCACTGCATCCATCTTATTTACTATGCCTGGCCTTGAAAGCACAACCTGTAAAGGATTTTGAAGTATTTTTCGAGTGCCGGTTTTGGTTTTATTGTGAATGAAATTTTTGATGATCGGAATTTTTGCTCCAGACTTTGTATAAGTGTACGTTTCAGTCACTTCCAAAACAATATTTAAATCTGCACCTGATTTTCGTAACAATTCTAGAGAATCTATTTTTATCGAATCTTGCTTTAACAATTTCAACAACTCCATTTCTTTAGGATAATCTTCTGCTTTTTTTACTTCTAAAGAATCTACAAAATCAGGGACAGGAATTGTATTCAACATATCCATTAATTTCTCATCATCAGATTTTGGTCTGTTACATGAGAAAATAAAAAGCAGAAATAATATGTTAAATTTCCACAGCTTCATTTAGTTGGATTTAAATTCATCTATACGTTCAAACACTTCCTGAATTGATGCATCTAAATAGGATGGATCTATTGCAACAGGGGTATCGTACAATCTTATGTTTTGTTTGAGCAATCTGGCTATGGCAGGGTTTTGAGCATTGCGCAAAAAGACTTCATTCTTTTTAACACCAATCAAAATTAGTCCCGTTTTTTTTGATTGCTCAACTTTATATTCAGTAATATCTTTCCATTTAATCAATCCCAAACCAATATCACTTGATAAATCATGGATACCTTGTTTATCAATTAGGAGACCGGCATTCGGATCTTTAATCCGTTTAGCTTTGGCAGCTGCAGCTAATACACAAAGTCCACCTAACACTACACCTAGCCCTTGAAAAACAATTGGCGGAACCCATTCTTGTCTTTCAGCATATCCAAACAACAAAATAAAAGCTACCACGGCAATTATGGTATAGACAGCAGTTTGAAACCGCAATTTACTTTTGTTGGAGCCTATGAAAATTGGTTCATTCATTTTTCAATGTAAAGAAAGATTTAAAGTTGAGCCCAAAGTTATCCATTTTCGTCTTTCTCAAAATTTCAACGATAAGTACAAGTCCAACAAGGATATATTCTACACTGACTAAAAATAAATTCTCCTGAAAATCTGGTTGAGAATAGGCGAAATAGCTCAACATGATCACTAACGACCAAACTAAACCGAACTTGTAAGTTGTAAACACCGAGAAAATTAAGACCAAACTAATGTACCATGGATGAACGGTAGTTGCACATAAATAATAGATGACCATGGCAAATAGCATCCCTTTAAAAATATCTTCTTCTGAACGATAAGACCGAAAAACAGCCAAGGCTAGTATCGAAATAGCAGCAATTTTCGAAAGCAGTGGTCCGTAATAGAACAGCTCGTTGTAGCCAACTTTGGCCATACTGTATTCTCTTAAAAGATAAATGAAACTTGCATTAAATTCGAATGTTTCAAAATACAAATCAATAGATTGCATGAAATTATCTAGCATTTGACCGTTGATGAGAATTAAACCAAAGGCAATCACTATCACCCCAGTTAATGCTGTAAAACCAATAGCAGGTATAACCTTTAGCCTTTTATATAAGAACGGAAGTAGCATGAATGGAATTAATTTGATTTGAATGGCCATTCCGAAAAAGACTGCTCCAAATAGCCATCTTCCTGTCATCACGAGATAAATAGTAGTCAGAATGAAAAGTATCATGACACCTTCAAAATGCAGGTTTCCAGTAAATTCAAAAATCACAAAAGGATTCAAGGCGTATAACCAAATGAAATGAGGTGATTTATTAAGATGAATCAATATCTTTCTTCCAATAACCATCACCCCAACATCCGCTAAAATCATGATAATTTTAAATGAAATGACATTCGCTCCAATAGAATCGAACAAGTAAGTAGGAACAAAAAAGAAGAGCTGATTCACAACAGGGTAGCACGAATAATTTCCAGCAGATAGATCCCCCATCCCATGATACAACATCCTCAAATACATTTCTGAATAGATAGGGCCTTGAGAAATGAGCTCATTAGGCGTATGAGCGTAGGGATTGATTCCCATATTAATCATCTCCCCATCCCAAATAAAACGGTAAAAGTCATTAGACAGTTCGGGTACCGCCATCAACAGAATTAAGCGGACTAAAATTGCGAGAATTAAAAATGCTTTAAAACTCCAAGATTGTCTGTTCAGCCAAATCATATAAAAAATGGCAAAAGAAGCCATGTACAATAAAATAAATTGATTGAATGATTCTCGCGGAGTTTGGTAGCCAACAAAATAGATTAAAGCTGCGAATAAACAGCTCAAAAGTAAAGCGCCAATGTTATATCTGTCTAAGTTTTTCAATTGATTTGATTAGTCGGTTTCGGCATGATTTGATGCGTTTTAAAAATTCTTTTTAAAACTTAAGCGTATAAAATTCATCAATTTCTGTCAATTTGAGCAAAAAAAATTATTTTTGCACTCACTATTTGATAATCATCATGGCGAAAAAGAACGAAACACAAATTGAACAGCAGGAGCAATTAACAGCAACTGAAAGTTTTTTTGACAAAAACAAAAAGTACCTATTCATAGGTGGAGGTGCGATTGTAGCAATTGTATTGGGTTATTTTGCCTACAATCAATTAGTGACAAAACCGCATATCGAAGAGTCTCATGAGGCTTACTGGAATGCTTTTTACGAGTATCAAGAAAATGATTCTACTGGATTAGCAATCACTGGAAATGAAAATTTTCAAGGATTTGAGGATATTGCTTCAGAATATGACGGAACTCCAGGTGGTGAAATAGCAAATTATGCTTTAGCAACTACCGCAATGGAAAAAGGTGAGTGGGATAACGCTTTAGGTTATCTTGAAGAGTGTGATTTCGAAGATGTGATGATTGGAACATTAGTAATCGGAATGAAAGGTGACTGTAATGTTGAATTAGGAAATTACGAAGAAGCAGCTAAATATTTTGAAGAAGCAGCAAAAAGAGAACGAAACGAATTCACTACTCCGCTATTCTTAAAAAAAGCTGGACTAGTTTATGAAGAGATGGGAGATATGGAATCAGCAGTAACCGCTTACCAAGAAATTAAAGACAATTGGTCAGAAGCTGTTGAAGCATCTGATATTGACAAATTCATTGTAAGAGCGCAAAACTAATGGCGACAGTAGATAATAACTTATCTGAATACAATAAAGATAGAATTCCAAACGGTGCCGATTTTAAAATCGGCATTGTTGTTTCTGAATGGAATGACGACATCACCTTCAACCTCTTAAAGGGAGCTAGACAAGCTTTAGAAGACAACGGTGTTAAACCTGAAAACATTATCGTTAAATATGTTCCTGGGGCTTTTGAATTGCCTTTAGGATGCCAGTTACTATTGGAAGCTGATGAGGATATTGGCGGAGTCGTTGCAATAGGTTGTGTAATTCAAGGCGAAACCAAGCACTTTGATTTTGTATGTCAAGGAGCCACACAAGGAATCATGGCACTTAATCTAGAGTATAACACGCCAGTATCCTTTTGTTTATTAACCGATAACAACCGTCAACAATCCATTGACCGTTCAGGTGGTAAACATGGTAATAAAGGAATTGAATGCGCCGTAGCTTGCCTAAAAATGATTGGGCTTCAAGAAGAGTTGGATTAGTTGAGTAACAGCCATCTCCAAACTTATCAACAACCATTTCAAAGATTGTTAACGAATTCTTAATCCATTTTCATGGCATTGGGCCTAATTTAACCTACCTTTGCTCCCCGTAGTTACAAAATCAGATTATGTCTAACACAACTAAGTACATATTTGTAACCGGCGGGGTTACTTCATCTCTCGGTAAAGGAATCATTTCAGCATCTTTAGCTAAGTTGTTACAGGCACGTGGCCACTCGGTGACCATCCAAAAACTTGATCCATACATTAACATTGACCCAGGAACATTGAATCCGTATGAACACGGAGAATGTTACGTAACCAATGATGGAGCAGAAACTGATCTTGATTTAGGACATTATGAGCGTTTTTTGAACGTTCCAACCTCTCAAGCAAACAATGTAACTACTGGTAGAATTTACCAATCCGTTATCGATAAAGAAAGACGCGGTGAGTTTTTAGGAAAAACCGTGCAAATCATACCTCACATTACTGACGAAATTAAACACCGAATCCAAATCTTAGGGAAATCTGGTGAATTTGATATTGTTATTACTGAAATTGGTGGAACCGTTGGTGACATTGAGTCTTTACCTTACATTGAGTCTGTGAGGCAAATGTTGTGGGAAAAGAAAGATCAATGCTTAGTGATTCATTTGACTTTAGTTCCTTATTTAAAAGCTGCCGGTGAATTAAAAACCAAACCAACTCAAAACTCTGTCAAATCAATGCGAGAAGTTGGAGTTCAACCCGATATTTTGGTTTGTAGAGCTGAACACCATTTGGATGAATCAATCCGTAGAAAAATTGCCTTGTTCTGTAATGTAGAACCTGAGGCAGTAATTGAATCTAAAGATGCCAATTCAATCTATGAAGTGCCAATCTTAATGCAAAACGAGCGCTTAGACGAAGTTGTACTTAAAAAATTAGGTTTACCAGACAAAGGTCAACCAGAACTGAAAGAATGGAAAGATTTCTTAGCCCGATTACAACATCCTAAAAAGAAAGTAACCATTGGTTTAGTTGGAAAATACATTGAATTAAAAGACTCTTATAAATCAATTGCAGAATCATTTGAGCATTCTGGTGCAGCAAATGAGTGTGAAGTAGATATCAGATGGATCCATTCTGAAAAATTGAATGATGACAACATTGCTGAAAAGTTAAAAAACTTAGACGGAGTATTAGTCGCACCTGGATTTGGATCAAGAGGTATTGAAGGTAAGATTACAGCAGTGAAATATGCGAGAGAATCAGGTTTACCATTTTTAGGAATCTGTTTAGGGATGCAATGTGCGGTTATCGAATATGCTAGAAACGTATTAGGATGGGAAAACGCCCATTCAACTGAAATTCAAAAGCGTTGCGAAAAGCCAGTAATTGATTTAATGGAAGAGCAAAAAAGCATTACCAATTTAGGTGGAACAATGCGACTAGGTTCTTATGCCTGTGAATTAGAAGATGGATCTCACATTGCTGAAGCCTACGGCCAAAAAGAAATTAACGAACGTCACAGACACAGATTTGAGTTCAACTCTAAATATCTAGAAGACTTCGAATCAAACGGCATGAAAGCCACAGGCAAAAATCCTGAAACGGGATTAGTTGAAGTTGTTGAAGTTGAAAATCATCCTTGGTTTGTTGGTGCTCAATTCCACCCAGAATATAAATCAACCGTTGAGGCTCCTCACCCATTATTCATTGGCTTTGTCAAAGCTGCTTTGAAAAATAAAAAAGAAGTTTTAGCCAATTAATCAAGAATATCAAGTTAGTAGCAGAAAGTATTTGCAGAGCCATCTACAATATTTGAACTGCATATCCGACTCCTAATTAAATAAGTTCACTAATTTTGCAGCTTAATTCGAATTTGAATGGATAAGAAATCAATCACCGGTCTAATACTAATTGCAGGAATATTAATTGTTTTTGCCATGTTCGGTCCTAAGCCTGAAAAAACTGAAGAAACAGCAGATAATCAGACAGAAGAGACAACCGAAGAAGATGAAAACGGACAAGAATTAAATGAGAACGAGAATGATGAAAACGAAAATTTCACGCTTGTTCCAAAATTAAATGAAGATGGTGAGCAGATTATAGATTCAATTAAAGGATTAGCTTACACGGACACTGTTACAGGATTGGATACTTTCATAGTCGTGAACAATTCTTCTGAAGAAGTGATGACGGCTCCAGAAGAGGCTGATGAAGTAGAAGAACCAGCAGGTATTGATTTTGAAGAAGAAGTTACACGATTAGAAAATGACTTATTAATTGTTGACTTTACCAATATCGGTGGACAGATTAAGAACGTTTTCTTTAAGGAATTCGTGACTTACGAAGATTATGTAGCTGAAAAATCGAATCCGCTTCAATTGTTTGATTCTACTTCTACTTATGGATTAATTTATCCAAGTGGAAATAAAAACATCAATACTGATGAGTTAAAATTCAACATTGTTAATCAATCCGATAATGAAATCACATTTGAATCAAAAAGAAAAGGAAAAACAGTTGGATTTACCTACAAATTGAAAGAGGGTAAATACGATTTAGATTTTGATATTTACTTCAAAGGATTCTCAGATGATGATGTGGCCGCTACTGTTTATGAATCTGATTTCAAATTATTAGCAACAGAAAAGCATTTCCCTACTGAACAAAGAAACTCAGTGGTATTCTGGCAATACGAAGAAGATTCCTATGACTACATCCACATGGAGGATGAATATGAATTAGAAGAAAAAACTGAATGGATTGCTTTTAGACAGTCTTTCTTTACTGCTATCCTTTCTCACAAAACAGGTTTCAGCCCTAAAAATTCAATGGTAGAAATCATGGATTTGGCAGATGAAAACCAAACGAAGTACACTAAACGATTCAAATCTCATGTAAACCTTGGAGCAACAAATGCAAACAATACCGTTGAATTAAACTGGTATTTAGGCCCTGTTGATTATGATATTCTGGCATCTTACGACAGTGGAGTTGAAGATGTAGTTGAATTAGGACCAGGCTTGTTCAGATGGATCAACAAATACTTCATGCATCCTCTATTCTCAGGAATTTTAGGATTAGGCTTTGGAGTTGGTTTAGCCATTTTACTTTTAACAATTGTTGTTAAATTGATTCTAAGTCCGGTGAATTATAAGATGTACAAATCATCAGCAATGATGAAAGTATTAAAGCCGGAGATTGAAAAAATCAACGAGAAATTCCCTAAGAAAGAAGATGCCATGAAAAAGCAACAAGCTACCATGGCTTTATATAGAGAAACTGGCGTTAGTCCATTAGCTGGATGTGTGCCTATGTTGATTCAGATGCCCATCTTGTTTGCGATATTCAGATTATTCCCAGCATCAATTGAATTAAGACAAAAAGGATTTTTATGGGCTGAAGATTTATCTTCTTATGACTCCCCTATTCACCTAGGATTTGAAATTCCGTTCTATGGAGCGCACGTTTCTATCTTCACACTTTTAATGGCTGGTACAACGCTATTATATACTCACTACAACAGTAGTAACATGCAACAGCCTACTCAACAAGGTATGCCTAACATGAAATACATCATGTACTTCTTTCCATTCATGATGATTTTCTTCTTCAACTCTTACTCTTCAGGATTAAGTTTCTACTACTTCATTTCGACCTTGATGACGATTGGAATCATGTTCGCAATTAAGAGATTCTTTATTGACGAGGAAAAGTTATTAGCTAAAATCGAAGAGAAAAAAGCAAACCCTAAAAAGAAAAAAGGGAAATCTAAATTCCAGCAAAGATTGGAAGAAGCTCAACGATTACAGCAAGAAAAACAAAAAAACAGAAGAAAATAACTGAACAATTTTAAGGTATTTTCCTTATTATTAGATGTAGTATAAAGTTAAAGGATACCCTCAATATCCTATTGACAAACAACAAACCATGGAAGCATTAAAACCGATTAAATATTCTCAAAAAATTGGGCGCGATTTTAGTTCAACTCTGAATAAAAGAGTACGCGCTTATTTCAAAGAAAACAACATTTCAAAATACGCAAATACCAACATGAAAATAAAAACTGTTTTCATGATTTGCTTGTATTTCGTTCCACTGGGATTTTTGATGTCCGGCTTTATTCAATCTGTATGGTTAGTTGGATTGATGTATTTTTTAATGGCATTAGGAATGGCTGGAATTGGCTTATCTGTTATGCATGATGCGAATCATGGCGCCTATTCTAAAAGAGATTGGGTCAACAAATGGCTAGGAAAAATCATTGTTCCAATTTCAGGATTTGCAACGAATTGGAAAATACAACACAATGTTCTGCATCATACTTACACGAATGTTGATGGTTATGATGAGGATATTCAACCACCTAAATTTTTAAGATTCTCACCTAACGAAGAGCATAAACCAATTCACAGATTCCAGCACTTATACGCTTGGTTCTTTTACGGATTAATGACCGTATCATGGGCTACATTGAAAGATTTTCAACAGTTGTTTAGATACAGAAAGCTTGATTTAACCAAAACAGAAAACCCAAATTTTGCCGCTTTGTTAACTGAGTTAATCATCAGCAAATTGATTTACTATACCATTACGATTGTAATTCCTGTACTGATGATTGATATTTCATGGTACTGGTTTGTGATCTTTATTTTCTTGTGTCATTTTGTCGCAGGGTTAATATTGTCTTTCGTTTTTCAACCTGCACATGTGGTTCCTGAAACCGTTTTCGTTAAAGCCAATGCAGATTTGACAATTGAAAATAATTTTGCGATCCACCAAATGGCTACTACTTCAAATTTTGCCCCTAAGAGTAGAATATTGTATTGGCTAATTGGCGGATTAAATTACCAAGTTGAGCATCATTTGTTCCCAAACATTTGCCATGTTCACTACAAAAAGATCTCAAAAATCGTAAAAGAAACGGCTCAAGAGTATGGCGTGCCGTATAATTCACACAAAACATTTGTTTCTGCCATCAGATATCATTGGAAGATGCTGAAAGCTGTAGGTCGTGACGAAATAAAAGGCGATTTTCATATCGGATAAAACGGAGTGAATTATCCCTCTTAAAATCCACGATTTAAAAGATTAATATTCAATTAATCTATACTTATTAAAAATTTATTATTGATTGGTGCGTCACCATGATTAAGATATGCTTGAAAAAAGGCTTATCTTTGTATGAATTTTATATTAAACGGAAATAAATGCCAGCATTAAAACCAATAAAATATTCTCGAAAAATTGGAGCAGACTTTAACGCCACTTTAAATAAGCGAGTGAGAGCATATTTCAAAGAAAATAATATCTCGAGACATGCTAACGCCAATATGGTAATCAAAACCATATTCATGTGCAGCTTATTTATTGTTCCCGCAGGTTTCTTGATTTCAGGACTTATCCAATCAGTTTGGTTAGTCGGTTTAATGTACCTTTTAATGGGATTAGGAACAGCAGGCATTGGTCTTTCAATTATGCATGACGCCAATCACGGAGCTTATTCTCAAAAAAACAGTGTCAACAGATGGCTAGGTAAATTGGTCAATCTAGTTGGAGGTTATGCGCCTACATGGAAAATTCAACACAACGTATTACATCATACCTACACCAACGTTGAAGGATATGATGAAGATATTCAACCGCCTCCGTTTTTGAGGTTCTCTCCGAATGCCGAATTGAAACCAATTCACAAATTCCAGCATTTATATGCATGGTTTTTCTACGGATTAATGACTTTTTCTTGGATCACAGCTAAAGATTTCAAACAGTTGTACCGCTACAAAAAATTAGATCTAACGAAAACAGAGAACCCATCATTTGGTAAGCTATTAGCCGAATTAATTTTCTTTAAAGTGTTGTACTATGTCATTGTCTTGGTTATTCCAATTTTAATGATTGATATTGCATGGTATTGGTTCCCAATCTTCTTGTTCATGTTGCATTTTGAAGCTGGATTAATTCTTGCCCTAGTATTCCAACCGGCGCATGTAGTGCCAGAAACTGAATTTGTTGAAGCTGAAGATGATTTAACAATCCCAAACAACTTCGCAATTCATCAAATGCAAACCACTGCAAACTTTGCTCCTAGAAGTCGCGTTTTGTATTGGTTAATTGGAGGCTTAAACTATCAAGTGGAACATCATCTTTTCCCAAATATCTGTCACGTGCACTATAAAAATTTGTCAAAAATAGTTCGTGAAACTGCAGAGGAATACGGAGTTCCTTACAACTCTCACACAACATTCTTTTCTGCTATTCGCTACCATTGGAAAATGCTCAGAGCTATTGGGCATGGCCAAGTTGAAGGCAGATTCCATATCGGTTAAATAGCAGCCTCCTATAATGAAAACCTCTGTTAAAATTGGATTCTTTTTTGCATTGATTTGGATCATTATCACCATGATTCTGTTCTATGCTGGCATTTCTAAAGAATCATTCAACGTTGGGGTTCTCATCAATATCTTTCTCTTGTTATGTGCAATTGGTGTAGGATTATTCCTAACCAAACGCGAACTCAATTACGAGAAGGGTATTTTTATTGAAGATTTCAAATTTGCTGCGCAGAGTGGGATTATATATGCCGTAACCATTGCCGCTTTCGTATTCTTATACCATTCAAAAATAGATACTTCTATTCGAGAAGCTTTGATTAATAATCAAATTGAGGCCATCCATACACAAGTTCCAAACAGTGACGTTTACGAAGACCTGAAAAAGGATGACCCTACATGGAAAGATAAAAGTTATGATGACTACATTGAAAACATGGAAGATCAGGCGCGATCAATGATTTCACCCACTTCAGTTTTTGTAGCACATTTAATGGGGCTGACTTTTTTCGCTTTATTCTTTTCTTTCTTTGTCACCTTCGTTATGCGAAAAGTGATATTGAGAAATATGAGTTAGTTGATCAACTCTTTGGCAAAAGCATCCAGATCCACTCCGTGAAAATTACCTGAACTCATCAGTAACAAATTGGTATTTTCCCACGATTTCCTTCTCAACAAGTCGGTTATTTGATTTGAGTCAGTATAAACAGATACATTCGGAGTTGCAAATGCCGCGGCAACTTGTTCTTTTGTTATGGGCTCTAGCTTTTTATGTGCCACCACATCTGGACTGAAATACACAATGGCTTCATCTGCCTCTTGCATACAATTTTCGTAGTGCGGCAAAAACTCTTTTTTCAATGAAGAGAAAGTGTGCAATTCCATGCAAGCAATTAACTTTCTTTCGGGATATTGCTCTTTCACAGCCGAAACAGTTGCCTTAAGTTTAGAAGGCGAATGTGCAAAATCTTTATAGGCTACACTACTCTCATTTTCGGCAATGCGTTCAAGTCTCTTAGCCGCCCCAGAAAATGACCCAATGGCATTGAAAAAATCATCATCCGGAACTCCAATTTCATTGAGCATCAATTTAGCGGCCATTAAATTCTGCAAGTTATGTGCACCAAATATTTGAAGAGGATATTCTTTCCCTTGAGATTGTACAAATGTGACACCATTTCTTACGTTATAATCAGGCGTATCATAAGGCTTCAATTGAATATCACCTCTCATTTTAGGCAAGATAGATTGAATGGCCTCATCTTGTTCAAAGTATACTAATGACCCATTTTCCTCTATTTTATCGGTGTAAATTTTAAATTGCTCCACATAATTCTCCCAGGTGGGAAAAACATTAATGTGATCCCATGCAATTCCGGATATAGATCCTACATGAGGCGCGTACCAATGAAATTTAGGACGTCTGTCAATCGGAGAAGATAGATACTCATCCCCTTCAATAACGATTACAGGTGCATCAGACAATTGAACCATGCAATCGAAGCCTTCAAGTAAAGCACCAACAAGATAATCCGTTTCGATACCCAGCTTATCCATCACGTGTAATAACATTGAGGTAATCGTAGTTTTTCCGTGCGAACCGCCGACAACCAATCGTTTTTTCGTCTTTGTCTGCGAATAAACAAATTCAGGATATGAATAGATTTTTAGACCCATTTCCTGAGCTCGAACCAATTCTGGATTATCCTCTCGAGCGTGCATTCCCAAAATAATTGCATCCAAATCTTCTGAAATTCGATTGGCGTCCCAACCCATTTTTTGGGGTAAAATTCCTTCTCTCTCAAGTCGACCTCTCGAAGGTTCAAAAATTTCATCATCCGAACCAGTTACCTGATATCCTTTTCGATTCAAGGCCATGGCCAAATTGTGCATAGCACTTCCCCCGATTGCAATAAAATGAACTTTCATAATTTGAATTTCGGGATTATTCATTGTTAATTGACTGGTACTCGCCGGGTTTTATTCACAGTTAGGTGTGGGTGTTACGTTTTTCGTTTTTTCGATTTTCGATTCTCGATTTTCGATTTTCCTTGATTGCCTCTTGATCCTTGACTCTTGACTCTTGATTCTTGATTCTTAATAACACAACAAGTCGAGCGAAGCAAAGACTGAAGACAGCCGAAGGTAGGTCGCACAAGGAGAAGCCTTGCCGAAAATCGAGAATCGCAAAACGAAAATCGCCTCGTCAACCAACATCCTCAACATCCAAACCAAAAAATAACTATTTTAGAAGTCAAAACCTCACACATGATTCTACATCCCATAAACACTGGAAATTTTAAACTTGACGGAGGCGCCATGTTCGGGGTCGTACCTAAATCTATTTGGCAAAAAACTAACCCAGCTGATTCCAACAATATGTGTTCATGGGCCATGCGTTGTTTATTAATTGAAGACGGAGACCGACTGATGTTAGTGGATACCGGAATTGGAGATAAACAATCTGAGAAGTTTTTCTCTTATTACTACATGTTTGGAGACGGAAGTTTACAAGGAGGCATAGAGGCTGCTGGTTTTTCAATGGATGATATCACGGATGTCTTTCTCACCCATTTGCATTTTG
>JAUHXX010000055.1 GCA_030426825.1 Bacteroidia bacterium
ATCTATAATACGCTAGCTATTTCTGCTTTTATTTTATTATTGATTAAACCTAGTTTTTTGAAAGACATAGGCTTTCAGTTAAGTTATTTAGCAGTATTGGGGATCGTAACCTTTCAACCAAAATTGCGCGCGATCTGGTACCCCAAACACAAAGCGTTACAATTGTTATGGAATACTGTAACGGTAACCTTAGCTGCACAGATTGGTGTATTACCCATTAGCCTATATTATTTCCATCAGTTTCCTAATTTCTTCATGATCTCTAATCTCATTGTGATTCCACTAGCCTTTGCACTGTTAATAATTGGGTTGAGTTTTTTCATTTTACATTGGATTCCTTTGATTGCTGAAGGACTCATTTTTGTTTTCGATTCTTTGCTAAGTATTTTGAACCTAGGTGTGGCTTGGATAGAGAATTTGCCTTACTCGATAGTCTGGGGAATTTCAATTCATTGGTATGAGGTGTTTTTACTGTATTTAATCATTGTCACGAGTATAGTGGCCTTTGTTAAGAAGAGTTTTAAGTTATTGTTAGGAGGGATGATTTTATCCATAGGTATGTTGCTATTGAATATCGTAGAGGTGTCTAAGATCAATTCTGAGAAAAAGTTGTTTGTCTACAACGTCAGTAATGAGGTTGCTGTAGATGTGTTTGAGGGACCACACAATGTGTTTTATACCTCATCAGCAATGTTTGAAGATGAAGAGAAGATGCTTTTTCATGTTAAACATAACTGGTTTTATCGCTCAGGAAAAGAAGAACCTTCTGTTTTTGTAGATGTTGATTCCATACAACCATATATCCAATTTGGTGAAGATGTGATGTATATTTTGAATGACAATTCAGTGAAAAGTGCTGGATATCAAATGCCTGATGCCAGAATCGTTTTAATTGAGTCTATTGACTTTATCGACCAGTCTATAATTGATTATTTTAAAGCGAGCAGCGTAAAAATCATTATTGGGCCAAATGTTGGTTATGGATTAAAGAAATATTTGAAAAAAGAAATAGACCCAGATCAGCTGTTTTCACTTAAAGAGCAAGGTGTGTTTGAACTCAATTTCTAGCTTGCTTTTCGGCTTTTTTTCTTGCCTTAGCTTCTTTTTTCAGCCTTTTTTTCTTCTGTTTTTCAGTCTCCTGAATAACTGGTTTGTCTTCTTTTTCGGTGGCTTCAACACCACCTGGTAAGATCAGTTGAACCGATCCAGCCCCATCTTCTTTTTCAGTAACTACTTTTTTTTTACTGGACCTTTGCCCTTTTTATACAGTATTTCTGTTTTGTCACTCTTTGCTCCAATAGAGCTATTAATTGTGGCATCAATTACTCTGTAATCATTGTCCAATTGAACAATATGTTCATAGTAAACGGTAATGCCGTCATTTGTTTGAATGTTTGACCAAAAATGAATTTCGAAATGACTAACTCTGTATTCAAAGTTATCTGCACTTTCTTGAATTTTTGTATAAGATGCTTTAAGCTCACTATGCTCCTTTTGGTATTCAGCGTCTGATTTTTTGTATCGCCCAATGCTTTTACTTTTCTCTAAATCTTCTAATCGTTCTTTGTACATTCTTGAGCGCATCACTTGAATAAAGTATTCTTCAGTGTAAAAAGCATGAAATTGCTCAAATTTGTATTCTTTATGCATGTAAAACACAGAATCTGCCCATCTCACAACGGCCTTTTTAACCTTTGCTTCATCTTCAGCAGAGTCAATTTCTTGGTCTTGAGAAAATCCGCTTATTGCAGTAAACAAGCTTATAAATAATAAAAGAGTAAATTTTTTCATGTTGCTTAATTATTGAAGTACTGTGCAAAAGGTCTGTCCATTTGAAAAATATTTCCCACTTCATAGTAAGGGCTAAATTCAACTAGCACGACATTTGTATCAGCTTGTTCATTGTAGGTACCAGTAAATTTATGAAAAAAATAGTAACCTAAATTTTCATTGGTCGAATCATCTACAGTTTGATATAAATTAGAAAAAGCAAGACTTTTGTATTCTGTAATATCTGTTCGCTCTTTTCCTAATAAATTTTTCACCTGCCTTTCCATAACGTACTGTTGGTCAAATGTTCCTTTGATTTTAACTTCTCGTGTCATTTTAAGTGCATGCAATAAAAATGCCGATTTATCCGTCAGGTTGGTTTTGCTTTCTAATTCCTTTTTAAAAAAGGCATAAAAATTATAGCTCATCTCTTTAGATTCTTGATAAGAGTCGTGCAAGAATATAGGTTTTTCGTAGAAGAAAAAAGAGAGAATTGAAACGTAATCTTTGGGGATTTTCGTAATAATTTTTGCCGATAAATCTTTTATTCCGAGCGTATCGTTTAGTATGAAATTGGTTTCAAAAACAGTACAATTATCTAAGCTGTCCTTTAAGGTGAAAAAATGGTCTAAATCAACGGTCCGCTCAATTCCGTACTGTTCGATATATCTTTTCTTATTCGCTATGGCTGAATCAAGTTCGGGAGTTGAGAACCCTTGCTCAGTTTTTTTCGTTTCAAGTTTTTCTAAATCATCAATTGCCTTGGGTTTATGGATGGTGATTATTCCGAATCCATAAGGCTCGTATTTCTGATCTACTTTCTGAGAAAGATAGGCTGCAACTGCATTTTGACTTTTAACTTGTAAAGTTTCTTCAGGTACCTCTTCTTCTTCAAAGATGGCATCCGCAAAATAACATGAGCTCAAAAAGCCACATAAAAAGATTAAAGAAAAAGTGATTCTTTTCATTTGCTGGTTTCTAAAAACACCGCAAAAACCATACCTAATAAGTTATCGAATCATAACAGGCATCACCAGCATTAGAATATCTTCACTTTCGTTATCGTTACTAGAAGGTAAAAGAATTCCAGCCTTGTTAGGCTCGCTCATTTCAAGAATTACTTCCTGGGTAGAAATGTGATTTAACATTTCAAGAAGGAACTTAGAGTTGAAACCAATCTCCATGTCATCACCTGCATAGTTACAAGTTAACCTTTCTTTGGCTTCATTTGAAAAGTCAAGGTCCTCAGCTGAAATTGATAATTCGCTTCCCGCCACTTTCAGTTTTACCTGATGCGTAGTTTTATTTGAGAATATTGAAACCCTTTTGATTGAGTTTAAAAAAGACATTCTATCAACTGTCAGTACATTTGGGTTTTCTTCAGGAATTACTGCCTCATAATTAGGGTATTTTCCATCAATTAATCTACAGGTTAACTCTATAGATCCAAATGCGAACCTCACCGTGGTTTCATTATAAGTTAATACCACTTCTTCTTCACCGGTTAAGTTTTGCTTAAGCAGGTTTAGTGGTTTTTTAGGTAAAATAAAATCTGCAGATTTTTCCGCGGTTGCATCAGTCCTGTTATAACGTACTAATTTGTGTGCATCTGTGGCAACGAACGTCAGACGTTCAGTTGAGAATTGACAAAATACTCCGCTCATTACGGGTCTTAGTTCATCATTACCAGTTGCAAATAATGTTTTATCAATTGCCGTTGCAATTATAGCTCCTTTAATATTTAATGAACTCGCATTTTCTAATTCAGCTGATTTAGGGAAATCATTGGCGTTTTGGCCAACTAATTTATACTTTCCATAATCTGAAGAAATTTCAATTCCGAAATTGCTTCCATCAATTTGGAATGCAAGAGGTTGGTCGGAGAAATTCTTTAGGGTATCAAGTAGTAATTTTGCTGGGATTGCAATTCGACCATCTTCTTTAGACTCATCTGGTTTAACAGTGGTCTTCATTGTGTTTTCCAAATCAGATGCCGAAATAGTCAATTCTCCATTCTCTAACTCAAATAGAAAGTTGTCTAAAATCGGAAGAGAGTTACTACTGTTTAAAACCCCGCTAATTCGCTGAAGATTTTTTAATAAAGTAGAACTAGAAATAATGAAGTTCATAGTTGTCTATTTTTTATAAATCTGAACAAATATAGAACGAATTTGAACTGCAGGAGTCAAGAAATTGACCTTTTTATTAACATTGTACGGTGGCATTAAATCTTTAGAAAATATTTTTTCTGAATTCGATAGAGGTGCAGTAACTTAGGGTTTTGTCAAAGTTTTCAATCAAGTTATTATATAGAAATCCCTATCTTAGAATCCCCATGAAGAGATTAGTTTTGTTCATAATTACTACGTTGACCTTTTGGTCAGCAAATGCTCAGCTTTTCAAAGGGATTGAGCATTTAAATCAATACGAGCCTTTGATCTCTGAAATGGATGCTGCTTTAAAATCTAATCCGGTTAGGTTTTCAGAAATTTATAAAGAACTTAGATCCCTACATCATTCCAAAAATGACGAAACATTAGGAACAGCACTTGATGTATATCAAGGTTCGTTCATGTATTTTCAAAACAACCTGGATTCTGCGGCCTATTATTTTGATCGAGCTCTTGAGCAATCGAGCAAAATAGGTCAAGACCAAATTTATCGAACAGCCAAAATTAGACGAATTTTTACTGATGAATACAAGAAGACGAAGTATCAAATGGCCCAAGAAATGAGGGCAGTTTATATTGACTCTTACAACAAGCGTGACACGATTAATTTGATATACAGTCTAAACGGACTAGGGATTTTTTACGGAGATATGGACAGTGTATCATTTGCCCTATCGAGTTTTTATGAGGCCCTCAGGTTGGCCGATCTCAGTGCAAACATGAATGAAAAAGGTTTCATCCATAATAATTTAGGGTTAGTCAAGTATGACTTGGGAGCCAAAGATTCTGCTTTTTCTGATTTTCAACAGTGTTTGAAAATAGGTATTGATCAGGATAACGCCATGCTTCAGGCAATTGCTCGACAAAATATCGGATTGTATTATTCCAGTATAGATTCCAATGATCTGGCTAAAGAGCAGTATCTGTTGGTGAATAAAATGGGACAAGAATTTGGCTATACACTTTACATTCTTTCATCAATTACGAATCTGGCAAGCCTTGAAATGACCATGGGTAATGCAGCGGCGAGTGACTCATTGAGTACTCTTGCATTAAAAATAGCTAAAGAAGGAAAAGTTTTGTTCACTGTGCCCACAATTTATTATGGTAAAGCATTTTATAAGATGAAATCTAGAGATTTTCAAGACGCTTTAATTATGTTGGATTCGGCCTATGCCTACACTCAATACGCTCAATTTAGTGAGGTTATGCCTCCGTATTATCATCTTAAATTCAGGATTTACGAAGAAATGGGAGACCATAAAAAAGCGCTGGAGGTCTACAAACAAAAGGTTGAATTGAGTGATTCTTTGGATGCAATCGGAAACGAAAAATTATTGGCAGAACTACAGTTTAGATATGATGATGAAAAGAAGGAGCGGATAAGAAGTGTAGAACAAAATAAATTGAAGTTGCAAGTGAAGCAAGGCGAGGTTGAGTTGGCTCAATTTCAACAAAACGTATTAATCGTAGTTTCCATTTTGTCAGCCATAATTTTTATATCACTTATTCTTTACTTCAGATTAAAGCAAAAGAGTGATAACTTATTCAGTCATACAATTGCGAATAAATTAGAGGAAGAGCGTGCAAGAATTGCAAGAGATTTACATGATGGTTTAGGGCAAAGTATGATCGTTCTGAAAAATAAATTCAACAATCTCGAAATTGAAAACGATAAAGATGTCATGCATTTGAATGACAATTTCAGTGAGGTGATAGAAGAGGTTAGGTCAATTTCAAGATCTTTGATTCCACCAGAATTGAAGCGACTTGGATTAGAAAAGGCCATTCAGAATATGATGGATGAAATTGAAAAATCATCCAATTATATAATTACTGCAGAGATTGATTGCCTAAAGAAGATGAATTTTGAAGAAACTCAAAGCATCCGTATTTACAGGATCATCCAAGAACTCTGTACAAATTCGTTGAAGCATTCAGGTGCATCTTCTATTAAACTAGAGGCGTTAGAAATTGAAAACATGCTGGAGTTAATTTATCAAGATAACGGTAAAGGATTAGACATGGATAAATGGAAAGCCGCAAGTAATTCAGTTGGGTTTAAAAGTATAGAGCAACGATTGAAGTTTTTGAAAGGAACCGCTAAGGTGGATAAAGTGAAGTCTGGTTTTAAAATCAATATTAAAATTCCTATAAATTCGTAAGATGGTAAAGATTTTAGCCGTAGATGATCATCCAATTTTTAGAAAGGGACTTGTGGGCCTAATTAAAGATGAAGTTCAAGACTGTGATATTTCTGAAGCTGAAAATGGCGCTGAGGCCATTGATATGCTAAATACTTCAAAATTTGATTTTCTTATTTTGGATATTGATATGCCAGAAAAATCTGGAATTGATGTTTTGGATTTTATCAAAGCAAACAATGTAGAAACCAAGACAATTATATTAACCATGCACAATGACGAATTGTTTTTTAACGAGGCATTTAATAGAGGTGCAGTTGGTTTTTTGTTAAAAGAAGATTCAAGTATTGAAATAATCGAATGTTTGGAGCGTGTTGAAAAAGGTAAGCCTTTTGTGAGTAAAAAATTAATGTCCTATTTAGAAAACCGTTCTGCATTTAATGAAGAGATGTCAAGGATTAAATCGGCGATTATGTCTTTGACGAAATCAGAGATGAACACCCTTAAATTGGTTGCTCAAAATAAAACTTCAAAAGAAATAGGCGAATTACTTTTTGTAACCGAAAAATCTGTAGAAAATTACAGAAGTAGAATTTGTAAAAAGCTAGATATTTCTGGTGGAAGTAATAGTCTGTTTAAATGGTGTGTTAAAAATAAAGAATTGATCAAGTAAAGGTCAACTGCCAATTAACTTCCTTTTGTGTCAGTATTTAATGTCTTTCTGTCATTTAGACAGTCAATTTTGGGCTGAATATGACAAAATGCAAGCTAATATGCCGATTTATCTGGTTGGCATAATGATTGAACTTTCCGGTTTGAATAAAAATTTGAATAACAACAATTAAAGATATGAGTAAAATAATAGGAATCGACTTAGGAACAACTAACTCATGTGTTTCTGTAATGGAAGGGAATGAACCCGTTGTAATTACAAACGCAGAGGGTAAAAGAACGACACCTTCTATTGTTGCCTTTGTTGAAGGAGGAGAAAGAAAAGTAGGAGATCCTGCAAAGCGTCAGGCAATTACAAACCCAACAAAAACGATTTATTCAATTAAGCGTTTCATGGGTACCTCTTTTGATAAAGTTTCGAAAGAAGTTGATCGTGTTCCTTATGAAGTGGTAAAAGGAGACAATAATACTCCTAGAGTAAAAATTGATGATAAACTATATACGCCTCAAGAAATTTCAGCTATGATTCTTCAAAAAATGAAGAAGACTGCTGAGGATTACTTAGGGCAAAAAGTAACGGAAGCAGTAATTACAGTTCCGGCATATTTTAACGATTCTCAAAGACAAGCTACTAAAGAGGCTGGTGAAATTGCAGGTCTATCTGTAAAGAGAATTATCAATGAGCCGACTGCCGCAGCTTTAGCTTACGGACTGGATAAGAAAACAACTGAACAAAAAATTATCGTTTTTGATTTCGGTGGAGGAACTCATGACGTTTCTGTTCTAGAATTAGGAGACGGTGTGTTTGAAGTATTGTCAACGGATGGAGACACACACTTAGGTGGTGATGATGTTGATGATAAAATCATAAACTGGTTGGCTGACGAATTTAAAAAAGACGAAGGAATTGATTTGAAGCAAGATCCAATGGCCCTTCAACGTCTTAAAGAGGCTGCTGAAAAAGCTAAAATTGAATTGTCTTCAACGACTTCAACTGAAATTAACTTGCCATATATCATGCCAGTTGATGGAATTCCAAAACACTTGGTAAGAACATTGTCTAGAGCAGTATTTGAGCAATTAATTGCGGATTTAGTTGAACGTACAATTGAGCCTTGTAAAACAGCTTTAAAGAATGCCGGTTTATCAACTTCAGATATTGATGAGGTTATTTTAGTAGGTGGATCAACGAGAATTCCTGCAATTCAAGAAGCAGTTAATAAATTCTTCGGCAAAGAACCTTCTAAAGGTGTGAATCCGGATGAGGTAGTAGCAGTTGGTGCAGCAATTCAAGGTGGTGTATTAACGGGAGAGGTAAAAGACGTTCTTTTATTAGATGTTACTCCACTTTCATTAGGGATTGAAACCATGGGTGGCGTAATGACGAGATTAATTGAGTCAAATACTACCATTCCAACTAAGAAATCGGAGACTTTCTCAACAGCTGCTGATAATCAGCCTGCAGTAGATATCCATGTTTTACAAGGTGAAAGACCAATGGCAGCGGATAACAAGACTTTAGGAAGATTTCAATTAGCTGACATTCCGCCAGCAAGAAGAGGGGAGCCACAAATTGAAGTGACTTTCGATATTGATGCTAACGGAATCATGAGTATTTCTGCAAAGGATAAGGCTACTGGTAAAGAGCAATCTATTAAGATTGAAGCTTCATCAGGTTTATCTGAAGAAGAAATAGCTAAGATGAAAGCAGAAGCAGAAGCAAATGCTGATGCGGATAAAAAGAAAAAAGAAGAAGTAGATAAGTTAAATGGTGCTGACGCATTGATTTTCCAAACAGAAAAACAATTGAGTGAGTATGGAGATAAAATTCCTGCTGACAAAAAAGAACCAATTGAAACTGCTTTGGCAGAATTGAAAACAGCGCACGAAGCGAAAGATTTTGCTTCAATTGATTCAGCAATGGAGAAACTGAATACAGTTTTCCAAGCAGCTTCACAAGAGATGTATGCTCAAGGTGATGCTGGTGCTGCAGATGCTCAACCAACTGGTGACGCATCAGAAGCAACGCAAGATACTCAAGATGCAGAAGATGTTGATTTTGAAGAAGTAGAAGAGGAGAAAGAGTAATCTTATATTTTCAGTTAATTTAACCGCCTTATCTCAATTTATTGGGGTAAGGCGGTTTTTTTTAGTAGTTATGATTGGAATAATAGTAATTGGTTTATTGCTAATTTGGGTATATCGATTTGCTATTCAATATCAGCAAAACGGAGGACTGTGGGTGGTATTTACGATAATCGCCTATTTGATAGGGAATTTCGGATTTCAGCTTGTTGCTCAATTCAATTTCAGCTTCTTACTTGATGAAGAATGGGAGCGATTGGCTTATCCTATGTTTTCAGGATGGTTTATGGTCGGAATAATACTATTGGCGTTGAGAATATCAGCTAGAAAAAAGAAAAATTCTGATGAAGATTTGACTTTAGATGATGTTTAAGTTATAATGATCTATATACCAAATAATCACAAAAACACTGATCACTAATGAAACCAACCACATAAACATATTTAACTTTTTTGTGTGCTTGTAGGTTTCTTTAAAAAAGGCAGAAGGGTCAGTAACATGAAAATCTGCAGGTGGAAAAATCATCATCATTGCTCCCAGGCAAGTAACGGCTATTCCGGTCATCATGAGTTTAGGAAACCAGTAATGTGAAACTTGCATTGCAATAATGTTAATCCCCATCAAAAGAAGACCAGCGATTAATAATCCTACTGGTAAAGCTCTCGAAGAATTTGGTTCCCAAGCCATATTATCTATCTAATCGTTTTTCTTCAAAGGTTACATCTGCATTTTTTCGATAATGTATACGGTAATAAACCAAGCATTCGTCAGCCCCAGCATCAAGTACGGCCTGTTCCGCATTTTTAGCAATATCCATCAATTCGTCATAGTGCCCTTCCATGACAGTTTCGAACGGAGTTATTTGATGTTTAATTCCTGATTTTTGTATAACCTCAATGGCATGATCTACCAAATCATAGGTTTTATGTTTAGTCGATTTAGGAACAATTTGGATGCCCAATGATACAATGTGATTCGTCATAAAGTCAAAAATAAGATTAAAAATCTAATCTTAATTGATTTGAGGAAGGCTGCTTTGCTTCGGGTTCTTTTAGTTCAAAATTGGTCATGCTGATGCCCAATAAACGCACCGATTTTTTATGATTTTCTTGATGGTACAATTCAGTTGCGATTTTAGACAACTCTTCTTTTTTACAGATTAATCGTTCAAAGGTCTTACTCCGAGTAATTTGTTGGAAATCAGAATATTTTATTTTTACTGTCAGTGTTCTGGCTTTTGTTTGTGATTGTTGCATTCTTTTTTCAAGAATTTGAGCAATTTTTTCAAAGGCCTCATTGATTTCATGTTGCCTTGAGATATTTGTTGAATAGGTGCGTTCTGCTGCGATTGATTTACGTTCTCTATGCGGTTTAACTTTTGAATGTTGAATTCCCCTAACAATATTGTAATAGTGTTGGCCCGATTTACCAAAATTGGCATTTAAAAACGCTAAACTCTGCTGTTTTAATTGATGGCCGTTGAAGATTCCCCAATTATGCATTTTTTGGGCGGTGACTTTTCCGATTCCAAAAAACTTATTAATGGGAAGCTGTTCCAAAAATTTCTCAACTTCATGCGGTTTAATGGTTTTCTGGCCGTTAGGTTTGTTGATATCGCTTGCAACTTTTGCGGTAAACTTATTGATGGATATTCCTGCAGATGCAGTAAGTCCAGTTTCTTGAAAAATGCGTTCTCGAATTTCAAATGCAATTTCGGTAGCTGATGAATGACCATGAATATTTTCAGTTACGTCTAGAAAGGCTTCATCAAATGCAAGAGGCTCTACGAGATCGGTATATTCATAAAATATTGATCTGATTTGCTGAGAAATTTCTTTGTATCTATCGAACCTTGGAGGAACAAATATCAGTTCGGGACATTTCCTTTTGGCCATTGCGCCTGACATGGCCGATTTTACACCAAATTTTCTAGCTTCATAACTTGCCGCTGAAATGACCCCTCTAATTTCATTTCCACCAACTGCAAGAGGTTTACCTCTAAGTTTGGGATTATCCAGAGCTTCAACAGATGCGTAAAAAGCATCCATATCCACGTGAATTATTTTACGGTATTCGGCTTCCATAAACTTGTTTCGAAGTTAAGAATTCCGTTGGCAGTAAGAAAACTTAAATCCGAAACAAGTTGAATTAGTTGTAGGTGAGGATTTGGGTTCTATAAATCCGCTAATTGTGGCCCTCGATCAAAATAACGAGAAGACTGATTTGGGTAGAATTGACTTAATACTAAATTTTGATCGGTTGATTTAATGATTACTAATAAGTCACTGCCTTTCTCATAGTAATAATGACCTTCAGAAATTGATACTTGATCGTTTTCATCAACTTCATGAATAATAACGATACCATCATCTCTGAACTTCAAGGTTTGAGTTGTTTCGTTGTCTCCTTCGAACCATACTCCTTCTAATTTTTCTTGTGCTGTAATGCTAATTGTGGCAAGTGCCAAAAGAATTGTACTGATTGTTTTCATGTCTGTGAGTTTGAATTGGTTTCCATATAAGCTACGAAACAATTTAACATGAAACAAATGTTTTTTTGTTGATAAGTACCTAATCTAAAAGGTTTAAATGGTGTAAAAGTCTTGAGTAAAACGGTTTAGGAAGAGTTGTTAATAAGTTATGCAGGCATAGTAAAAAAAATGTTCAGACCATTTTTACAATAGAAAAAGTTGCTGTTCAAAGAAAGACGAATGTTTTTAATCTGGGATTAAATTGTCATTGAAAAAACCCTTGTTTTAGGTTTGTTTCTTAGCAGCCTTAAATCAAATGCCATACAGATATTTCTTACAAAGGGTCTTGCTCCTTCCGGAAGTTTTAATCCTTCAGAAGAAATTTCAACCAGGCCATCTTTTTCCATTTCTTTTAAATACTCAAGGCAATTCTCAAGCTCTGGAAATTTTAAGCGATCTTCTTTCCAAGATGTTTCAAAGTGGCACATGATGTTTAGGATATGTTCGCGAATAACTAAATCTTCTTCATTCAATAAATGGCCTCTGAGTAAAGGAATCTCACCCTTGTTTACAATTTCCTGATATTCCTCAACTGTTTTCACATTTTGAGCAAAGCTATACCAAGAGTCAGAAATTGACGACATTCCTATACCTATCATCAATTTGGTTTTACCCGCCGTATACCCCATGAAATTTCTGTGCAACGATTTTTTTACCATTGCTTCATGCATGTTATCCGATTTTAAAGCGAAATGATCCATTCCAATTTCAACGTATCCCAATTCATCCAGCATTCTTTTGCCTGTTTCATAAAGTACACGTTTTTCATCAGCCGAGGGTAAGTCTTTTTCATCATAACCCCTTTGGCCGTTTCCCTTTATCCATGGAACATGAGCGTAAGAATAAAATGCGATTCTGTCAGGCTTTAAAGCTCTTGTTTTTTCAATGGTGTCAATGATACTTTCTTTCGTTTGATGAGGTAATCCAAAAACTAAATCATGGCTCACAGAGGTGTACCCAATTTGCCTCGATAAGTCCGTTACCGTTTTAACTTTTTCAAACGGTTGAATTCTTTTGATTGTATTTTGAACTTTAGGGTCGTAATCCTGAACTCCAAAACTGTTTCTTCTAAATCCTAAATCAAATAGAGTTTTTAAATGTTCCTCAGTGGTATTGTTTGGATGTCCTTCAAAAGAGAACTCGTACTCATCACATAGTTCTGCTTTAGCCATGATTCCATTTATTAGTTTTGAAAGACTCGTTGCACTAAAGAAAGTTGGAGTTCCGCCACCCAAATGAATTTCTTTTATTCTAGGACGTTCTGGAAGTAACTCACAGTAAAGATTCCACTCTTTTAAAACGGTGTCTATATAGGGCTCTTCAACATCATGACGTTTTGTGATTCGTTTATGACATCCGCAAAAGGTGCACAAATTTTCGCAAAAAGGTAAATGAATATAGATGCTAATGCCTTCCTCTGAATTACTTTCTTTGAAGGCCTGAATCATTGTTCTTTTCCAATCATCTAAGGCTATACCATCTTCATTCCAATACGGAACAGTAGGATAAGATGTATATCTCGGTCCTGGTATATTATATTTTTGAATTAAATCTTGACGCATTACACGTTATCCTCTGCAAACCACTCTGCACAGCTTGTGCTCGTTTCTTGTAGTTTAGCATACTTCAATTCAATATGACCTGGTAATTTATTGAGGATTTTTTCGACCATATCAATTAGCATGTTTTCGCAAGTTGGTTGAAAGTCAGTTAACCAAACTTTTTTAAATGCTGTTTCTACATCAGCATACCCGGCGTGTGGCGTGTTTTTACGTACAAGCAGGCAATGATCATAAACATCTACAATTTCCGGTTTAACAATATCCTTCAACTCTCCAAAATCCATGATCATTCCAAATTTAGGATGATTAGGATCTTTGATTATATCGCCAGAAATGGATACCGTTAAAATATAAGAGTGGCCATGAATGTTAGCGCATTTACCATCATATCCCCATAAAGCATGGGCTGTTTCAAACGTAAAGGTTTTAGAAACTCTCAATTTCATCTTAGAAGTTTTCAGCAGGCGCTGTATCAGAAAAATCTAAAATTTCGAAATCAAAAACTAAAATAGAATTCCCTGGAATATTAATGTTTCCTTCTCTATCAAATTGATCGTTCGGACCATAACCCATGTATGGAGGAATAATTAAAGTTCCTGATCCACCTTTTCCAAAATAAGGAATTCCTTCTTGCCATCCTGGTATTGTTCTTCCCAGAGTAAAAGGGAAAGTTGTTGGTGTTCCGCCAGTACCGTCAAATTTATCACCGTTCGTTAAATATCCTTCATAATTTAAAGTTAAATAAGATTGAAGGGTAGGCTTTTCATCCGAACCAGCATGCTCAACTTTAACATATAAACCAGTTTCAGTTTTTTCAAATCCGCTCAATTTTTTTGATTTGATATACTCATCAATTTCAGGTGAATAATCAACTGAACGATCAAGCTCAGGAGCAGGTGGCATAGGAGGAGTAGGACTAAAGTCAACTATTTCAATATCAAAAATTGTCACTGAGTTTGCTGGAATTGGTCCATTTGCCTCAGAACCGTATCCTAAATCTGGAGGTAATATTAGGGTTCCCTTTCCGCCTTTTCCGAAATGTGGGATTCCTTCTTGCCAACCTTGAATCAATTGTTTTACTGGAACTGGGAAACTGATTGCATTATCTCCTGATCCGTCAAATACTGTCCCGTCTAATAGACGGCCTTCATATTTCAGTGTTAAGAAATCTTCGGGCCCAGGTTTCATGCCTTCGCCTTCAATTTCAGTATAGATATATAAACCACTTTTTTCTCTCTTTGGCTCCCAATCTTGGTCTTCTAAGTAAGCAGAAATTTCCTTGTCATACTTTGTTTCAACATAGTCTAATTTATCTGATTCTTCTGATCCACCACAAGACAGAAATGCGAATGCCGGAATAAATAAAAGTATTTTTTTCATTTTGCTTTTTTAGATTTGACAACAAAGATAAAATGAATTGGGAGATTGCGCGTTCGAAAAAGAAAAATGATATTTCTCATTTTTTACGCCGTCAAATATCATAGCCATGACTTGATCTTCTTTAAATATTTGCATCATGAATAATTTAATAGATGTCAAATTTGAAGCACAAGAAATGGTAGCGAAAAGTGAATCTCAGAATTTTAACTCGGTAATTTTGCTAACTGATTTTTCTGACGGAGCTAAAAACGCTCTTCGTTATGCAATTGAGGCCTTTGGTGAAGGTAGGTTTGATGCCGTTTTTTTAGATGAGAATATGCCAGGAATTTCTGGCTTAGAGGTCTTGAGTCGCATCAAAACGATTCAGCCCTCGATACCGGTGATCATG
>JAUHXX010000056.1 GCA_030426825.1 Bacteroidia bacterium
GCAACTATATCGATTCGCTCATTAATAATCAGATACTTGAGAAGTTCATTTCGAAATTGAATTGGTTCGATCATTTCATGAGTTCCTTCGGACAATCCAATTATCCTCGCATCACCCAACATTGGCAAAATTCCTTCGAAATCTTCGCCAGTCAATTCTGATAGATTCTCGGGAAGTTCATGAGGTTCGAAATCAGGAAGTTTTTCATCCTGTTCTTCAGTTGAGTTTTGAGTATTGCATGAAAACAATACAAGCGAAACACCGAGGAGTATTAAATTCTTCATGCTCCAAAGTTAAGCCAAAACCAAATTTGTAAGCGTACCGCTAGAGTTAATGATTGTTAATTGCATGATTAAAAAACGTTAACTAACACAGAACAATGCTAAAAACAAACCACAGCGCTAACTAATTTCAACCCGCATTTAAAATAACTAGCGCCTATGCTGAAGCTTCAGCGAAAGCATTATATTTACTTAATCGTTAGCATTCATTGCCGTTAACCAACTTTTTTCTCAAGTTCAACGTGTATATGAATATGAAGTCCCAAAACTTAATCATTCTAATCTCATTATTTGTTTTCCTTATCTCGTGCAGAAAAGATGGGCAAAAAAAAAATGATTTTCGAGCAAACTATATCGGAGAATATGAATTGTATGTTCATAGTCATCATTGGCAATATAACGCGTATGATTACTGGACTGAAGACACCATAGTTGGTGAAGTCTTCATCTATGATAGTACACAATCATATAGTTACTTGCAAAATACATTTTATCCTTTTACCGAAGAAGAGATTTCAAATGCACTGACAATTCGATTTACAGAATTTTATCATAGCTACTGTTATTTACAAGAAGATGATACCATCAGGTCAGCGGGTGGCTATCATTATTCACATTCAGGTTATTTTACCGGTGATTCACTTTACTTCAATGTAGTCGGATTAGGAGGTCTAGGTGGCGGTTCAGATTATTATACAAGAGGTAAAAAACTATAATTATGTGGGTTGATAAAACACATGTTAACACAGAACTATCCTAAAAGTCTTCCGAGCGCTCTGAATTATCCTTAGCCCTAAACAATCCCCACAATCATCACGAATACTTCTTCAATACCTCAACAACCAATCGCAAAATAAATCGTGACCTTATTCACTACCTTATCTTCCCAACTGTGCCAAGCATATTTTTGCGACTCCCCTATTTCAACTTCTTGGCAACCATCCCTAAAACCAGTCATTTTTTCAACCACATTGTCGGTTCTTTCTTTACACACTTCTTGTGTCAGTTTCTTTTCAAAATACTTAGTCGGAATTAAAAAACTGGCTTTCTCTGGGGTAATACTCATCTCTACTCTACTGAAAGAAATATTGATGAAATTGTCATAAGCCTCAGGGAATTCATCATGAATGATCAATGCAATATTTTCAAATGTCCATTCAGGGTTGCGCTCGGTATCATCATCCAAATTAACGTCTTTGCTGTTACCACAAGACACCATCATCATGATTAAAAAAGTAAAACTTAGATACTTCATATCTCTAATTTAATAATCGCTTTACTATTCACCTATAACAACTCAAATTATTAGGATTTTTTAGGATTCATTATCAAGTAGTTAATCCATTTACTATCATTTTTTCTATTGCAACTGGTTACCTTTTAAAATTCAAAACATAAAGTGTTAGAAACAAATCTAGCACTATGAAAACAACCTTAACTTTTTTATTCAGCTGTTTAATTTTGAGCAGCATCCATGCACAGCAAGACAAACAATTCACTCATTACATGTTTGATCGCATGTCATACAACCCGGCTACAACAGGGTTCAAAGGAATTTGTGGCACTTTCATTTATCGCAATCAATGGGATCGCGTACAAGATGCTCCCAACACATCTTTACTGAACGTACAAGCCAATATTCCCCGTCAAAATTTGGGTGTAGGTTTATCATTTACAAATGATGCCATTGGTTTTCAACGGAACAATACCCTAACACTAAACGGAGCTTATCATTTACCAACCAATATTGGGCACTTTAGCGCAGGAATTGGTCTTGGAATAGTCAATGTCGGCTTTTCTCCAGTTTGGATCCCACCTCAAACAGATGACGACCCCATTTTGCCAGATCCAATTTCAGGTACCATCATGGATGCCAATATGGGTATCTATTTTCACGGCTCTTCTATTCCACTTTATGTTGGTATATCAACCACTCACCTGGTTCCGCAAGAGGTTCAAGCTGTCAATTTTAATGTGGCCAGACATTACTATGTATTAGCGGGTTATAATATCAGCATTAGAGCGCAACGAAAAATAGATCTAAAGCCTAGCATCTTATTAAAAGCAGATGGCGCTTCCATGGTATTTGACTTGAATATTGCCGGTGATATTTGGCTGAATAGTTACTCGTACCTCTGGGGTGGATTATCCTACAGAATGTCTGATGCCGTAGCATTTAATATGGGCTACGCCTTTTCTCCGGCGGCAAGCACGCGTGTCAACATGATTAAAATAGGCTACTCCTTTGACATCATGACCAACCCTTTAAGAACTTACGGTAAAGGAACACATGAATTGATGCTAAACGTTTGTGTTTTCCCTCCGCCTAAGCCACATCAACGCCATGGGAATCCGTTTGTATTGGATTAATTAATAATGATTTTCTCAGTCAAAGTTCCAGCTTGAGAGTGAACTTTTACGATAAACAGTCCGGAAGTCAATTCTGATGTATTCAGAGTTTGATTTTCTGGAAGCTGTTTATACATTACCTGTTGTCCAATTGAATTGTAAACACTAACACTTTCAATTTGATCAAACCCATCCAATACAATTTGCTGAAGTGACGCATTAAAATAAATTGCACCGCTCAATTCATTTGGATTAAGGCTCAAATTTCCAGCACAATCATCTGCTTCATCAAACAACTCTTGCACCGTATAATTGGTCGACATCAATTCTGTGGTTTTATCTGAACAGACTTTCATCACCATGGGATAATAATTCAAATTGTAATCATCAAATACTGTTCTATCAGTTCCTTCAACATCAATCATTGGCACTGTATTTCCGGCCTCCCAGTCACCCTGAGTATAGGTTCCACCTCCTGAAAATGCCTCCGGATTATTTTGATCATGCTCTAACATGATTACCACTATTTGATCGGTTCCGTCAGGTCCATAAGTTTGATGTAGCGATTCTAATTTCCCAGTTTGATGATACGACCAGCATCCAGGACAATGACAAGCAAAAAACTTAATAAATACCACCTTGCCTTCAGCCAAATAGCTGTATAAATGATGCGTCACTCCGTCTCTATCCGTTAAAGTAAAGTCTGGCGCAATTGAACCATTGGGTAATTGAGCGCTCGCTGTAAATGACAGCCCTAAAAAGAGAAATATTATGGATAACTGTTTTTTCATAATGCTAACTATTTGATAGAAAGTCGTGTTCATTGAATGAAACTTACAATTTGGCTCAATTTTGGATTAATAAAATTCGTACTAAATTTAACCAAAGTAAACTTGATTGTATGAAATTCATCTTCGTCATAATTGTTCCATTATTAACCTTACCCACCCTCAGTTGGTCTCAAGGTAAAATTACAGGCACAGGCTATGGGCTCGAATTGGGTGATTCATTGATTCAAGCAGAATATCAATTAGAGTTCACGGTGAACAAAGATTTTTCAGGATCATTTAAAATTATTGGCATTCCTGAATTGATCAACGATCCGGTGAAATTTGAAAAGTTTAGTTTTGAGGATAACGAGATATACACCTCTAACTATGAACGTTGGGGCTATACTGAGATGAACTTATTCAGTTTTTCGGGCGCCAGCTTCAAAGATGCCGAAGCAGCCATTTTTCATTTTGCCTTCATTCCGCTTGACAATTATTATGAAATCAAAATAATGGATGGCATTCATCAGCTCTATAGATTCGAAATTCACGTACTTAATTTCAATGAATGGCAAGGACCGATTTTTTTCAGAAGGGATTTTGATTTTGGTAAAATCGATACCTATTCTTTACAACAAGGCGAATATGTGCAGGATTCCAGCTATACTTTGGGATATCATGTCGTACTCACAGACACTTCTTTCAGTATGACCAACAATTTAGATCAATCGAATCCGGCCTACATGAAAATTTACAGCATTTACAGAGCTGAGAACAATTTTGAATTATTCTTTATTGACAATAATGACAGAATTATGATTCCTAATCGTACCCCTACTCCTGAAATTGCTTTGAGTATCATGTACGATAAACAACGAAAAGTCTATCAACAAATACATTTAATTAATAATTAAGCCAACCTTCAATACAGATTGCGCGTGTTTGATTGTACCAAAACTTATTTATATGTCCAAAGCATTCCTTCTCCTATTTATAGGGCTCTTGACCATTTCATCATTGAACTCTTGCCAAAAAGTAGATCAAAGACTGAATAAAAAAATTCAAGGAAACTATATCGGTGAAATAACTTATGGTGGTGTGTACTTTGCCGATTATGATTTAGAAGTTTTTGCTATAGGAAGTGAGTTGTTTTTTGATAATTTTCCAGGAATTTCAGGAGATGTACAAATTGAACTCAAGGGCAAGGATATTATAGTTACCGAAAAATTGAGTGAAATTGGATATTTTTCAGCTGGCTTAGGTAGCTACCCTGGCTATGTTGACCCAAGTTATTATTTTCAGAATAAAGTGATTGCTCAAGGCAAATACGACCCTAAATGGGAGAAAATTAATTTCAATTTTATCGTTTATAAGTCCATTGATTACGGTCCCTTTGAATATTCGATTGATGGAGAGGCTTCACTGGAAAAGAGATACTATTAGTCCAACTTATGAAAACAGTTTACCTAATTGTATTCACGTTCTTTCTAACGTCTTGCGATAAAGCCAAGTTCCAACAGGACATTTTAGGTCCTTACAATGCTAAATATTCGCATGGTGGAAATGGTAGTTTGACAATAAACGCGTTAGAAGATGAGAAAGGCCTATATTTTGACAATTGGCGCAATCAAACGAATGAAGAAAAAATAAGATTTTCTTTGGATAGAAAAAAAATTAGTGTTGAAGGACAGGTAATTTCAAGCTTTTATTCTAATAACGGTCAAGGCAATTTTGATATGGGTGATGGCACCGTAACCGTAATAAATCATGTTTTAAAAGCTAACGGAACTTACAAACCTAGCAAAGCCCAAATTGTACTAGATTATGAAATTTTAAACGGTGAAAGTATCTTAGAATCCGGAGAAGCGACTCTTTCTAAATGACAGTTAAGGTGACCAAAAAGCTACCAATCGATTTATAATCCGTATATTTAGTGAACAGACGGACGATTCTTGTCCGCAACTACAACGCTTCATAAAAAATTCGAAGCATATAAAAATACAATATGAATTTAAATTTAGCCGTCCTAATTGATGGCGACAACATACCCTCAGCTCATGTAAAAGAGATGATGGAAGAGATTGCCAAATACGGTAATCCAACAATTAAACGAATTTATGGTGACTGGACAAAACCACACCTCAACAAATGGAAAAGCCTATTGCTAGAAAATGCAATAACCCCTATCCAACAATACGCATATACCATTGGCAAAAATGCGACAGACTCGGCCATGATTATTGACGCTATGGATATTCTGTATTCACAAAAAGTGAACGGATTTTGTATCGTTTCAAGTGACAGTGATTTTACCCGATTAGCAACTAGGCTCAGAGAAGCTGGCATGCAGGTAATCGGCATTGGCGAAAAGAAAACGCCAAATCCGTTCATTGTTGCATGCGACAAGTTCATTTACATTGAGATTATCAGAAAGCAATCAACAAAAAAACCTGACGAAAAAGAATCCAACAAGGAAAGCGTTGACCCTATTACACAAAAAGAAATCAAATTAATTTCTTCAACCATCTCCGATTTATCAGATGATGACGGATGGGCTTTCTTAGGAGATGTTGGGAGTTTACTACAGAAAAAACAACCCAATTTTGATTCAAGAAATTATGGTTTTGAAAAGCTCACTCCTTTAATTAAATCTATCGGAGCATTTGACTTAGAACAACGCGAAAACACTAAAAGCAGGCATAAATTGATCTTTGTCAAAAACAAAGAGAAACAAAAGCAAAAACGCGGTAAATAAATGTCTAGCTATCCTTCAATAGCTGCCTTAAAGGAATTACAAGATAAATTCAAACCCAAAATTCAGGTAGTAAAACCAAGTGGTTTCAATACTGATTGGTTCGAAGTTGATTTCCAGATTCAAGATAAAACCTTTCGAATTCATGTGGATGATGAATATCAAGATCTGCGTATTGAATCAGAAATATTGAATCTTTGCCTAGTATTAAGGAGCTTAGAGGAATTGCAAGACGCAACGAGTTTTGAACACTGGTGTCAATCAACAGGAATCAATCCAGAGCTTGGCATAGCTTGTAGTTATTATGAAACGAGCCATCAAGTTCTGGAAGAGGTAAAAGCCATTTTGGGAGATATTGATAGTCAAATTTCCGACCTTGAATTTTCATTAAATGCCGGTGCGGCCAATTTTCTTCGCGTAAATTAATGCCTATCTTTACAGCATGTCAGAAAACCCGTTCATAGCAAAAATGGAGCAGCATTCTAATGAAAAGCTGATCTACATTTTGACAACTGACAAAGATGGATTTCAAGATGAGGCGCTACAAGCCGCTAAAATAGTATTGGATGGACGTGATATTTCAGGTGCAGAAAAATTAAAGATCCAAGAAAAAATCCAAGAGCGGGAGCGTATCCAAAAAGAAGCTCAAGACAATAAACCAAAGAGCTTGCTAAAAGGTCCAGGAATAATTGTTACCATTTTGGTATTGGTTCCGCCCATGGTTTTAATTGAAGACCGCGGCATGGGAATCACGTTTCTGATTGCGCTTGCAGGATTTGGAGCAGGTCATCTTGTCAATCATTTTTATTTTAAAAAGAAAAATAACGCGTAATGAGCCTGAAAAGTCTATTCTTCCTTCTATTTTTCACATCATTAATCAGTTATGGTCAGTTATCTCCTGAACAGGAAGAAGAAATAACACTATTGCAAAAGGAAATTGCAGAAGCCACCCATGATTCAACAGTTATTAAAGCTTGGAAAAAATGGGACGACATCATTTACCCTTTTGATCCGAATTTGGATTTTGACTTAAATAGGAGAATCGATAGTCTAGCTGGGGTCAATCTAAAAAAGGAGCTTTCTGAAACTGAACGTCAATTTTTCTTGAATCGGAAGGCTCAAGCCCTCAACATACTTGCAGGAGTGAGTAACCATAAAGGGGATATGCTAGCGGCTCAAAAGTACTCGATTGAATGCTTGAAAATAAGAGAAGAATTAGGTGACCCAATTGGAATTGCTGGAGCGCTTAATGGTTTAAGTATTTTTTACAATACCCAAAAAGAATACCATACCGCAATTACATACCTTGATAGTGCGGCTAATATTTACATAGAACACGAAAACTTGGATGGCACTGCTATGTGCTACAATAACCTGGGTCTTGCCTATATGGAGCTTGCTTCATACGACTCAGCCATGTTTTATTTTGACGAGTGCATAAACATTTACAATGAAATAAATGCAGGTCCCAAATACGCTGCTATTTATAATAATCAAGGCTTGATTTATAAAGATCTTGGAGAACATGAAAAAGCAATTGAACATTTTCAGTTGTCCGTTAAAAATTGCGAAGAGTTTGGTAATTTCTCTGTTTTAGCGAACAGTTTAAACAACATAGCAACAACGCTACAGCTTCAAAATAAATATGCGCCTTCTATTTCTTTTGCGAAAAGAGCGAGCGAAATAGGCGTCAGTTATGGTATGATAGGAATTCTGTCAGAATCATATCGCCTCCAATATTTGGCGCACAAGAATTTAAATAATAAAGGAAAAGCCCTGGATGCTTTCGAGAACTTTATAGCATATCAAGACACTTTAGAGGATGAAAACGATCGAAAAGAAATGCTTGATCAAAAATACGCTTTTGAATACGGCTTAAAATCAGCTAAAGACAGTATTGCCGCAGCAGAAGCTGTTAAAGTAAAGGAAGCCGAACTATTGGCAGAAAAAGCCGAGTCATCAAAACGTAAACAACAATCTTACATCCTCTATGCAGGGCTTGCCTTAGCACTTTTACTTGGCGGTTTTATTTTAAATCGATTAAAAATATCGCAAAGACAGAAAAAACTAATTGCTGAACAAAAAGAAACTGTTGACCTTGCCTACGCCACATTAGAAGTTAAAAACAAAGAAATTACCGATTCAATTACCTACGCTAAACGCATTCAATCAGCCATTTTACCATCCTCACAAAAGGTAAATACTTTGTTACCTGATAATTTCATTCTATACATACCAAAAGACATTGTTGCAGGCGATTTTTATTGGATGGATAAAATTGAAAACAAAATCTTGTTTGCAGCATGTGATTGTACTGGACATGGCGTACCAGGCGCTATGGTTTCAGTTGTTTGCAATAACGGTTTAAACAGAAGCATAAAAGAGTTTGGATTATCAGACCCTGGCGAAATTATCGATAAAACAAGAGAGCTGATAATAGAAGAATTCGAGAAGTCTGATGACGAAGTAAAAGATGGGATGGACATGGCATTATGCAGTTTAGAAGGTTCTACTTTGAAATATGCAGGAGCCCACAATCCGCTTTGGATCATTCGTAAAAACTCTAATGAAATAGAAGAAATTAAAGGAGATAAGCAACCAGTAGGTGTCTTTGACAATCCTTCCGATTTTACAAGTCATGAATTGCAAGTAAATAAAGGAGATAGCGTTTATATTTTTACTGACGGCTACACCGACCAATTTGGTGGTAACAAGGGAAAGAAGCTGAAAGCGGCAAACTTTAAAAAGTTAATATTGTCTGTTCAGGGCAAACCCATGACGGAACAAAAACGCATCATTTTAGAAGCCTTTAACAATTGGAAAGGCTCTCTTGAGCAACTTGATGATGTTTGCATAATTGGAGTCACCGTATAATTCATTATCATAAAAGATTAAGAAAAAGATGAGCAATCACTGGATAAACAACGATAATGACGCACTAATTTATATTGGTGACGCCATGTGTTCATGGTGCCACGGCATGTCTCCCGAGTTAGACAAACTAAAAAGCAATCATCCTGAATTTGAATTTAGAGTGGTAAATGGTGGCTTGAGACCACACGGAACCGAAACCAATGCGACCATGGCCGATTTTCTTCGCTCGCATTGGGTAGAGATTGCCGAGCGTACGGGTCAACCCTTTAAATATGACATCCTTGAAGACATGGACTTTGTTTATGATACAGAGCCCGCTTCACGAGCTATAGTTTCAGCAAGAATGTTAGACGAGAGCAAAGAATTTGACTTTTTTAAAGCAGTTCAAATGGCTTTTTATGCTGAAAACAAAAACACCAATGACCCGAAAACATTCATAGAAATTGCCGATAAATTCGGATTTGATCTTGAAAAATACGAAGCTGTTTTTCATTCTGATGAGGCCAAATACCAAACCAAACAAGACTTCGCTTTGTCACAGCAAATGGGCATCAAAGGTTTTCCGTCTTTAGTCTTAAAAAAAGACGGGAAATATACGCTAATTGCCAATGGTTATCGAGAGGCAGAAATGGTTGAAGCTACCATAGATCAAGCAATAAAACTTTAATAACTAAATCATGAAGAAGTATCTGTTCGTCCTTTTAATAGCAATTACGAGTAACGTCATTGCCCAAGAAGAAAATAAAAATTACGATCCTGAACTGGCCAAAAAGTATGAAGCTGATGATTATGGAATGAAGAGCTACATTTTCGTGATGCTAAAGTCAGGCGAAAATAAAAGTGACGACAAAGCTTTTACAGACAGCTGTTTTGTCGGACACATGAGCAATATTAACTTGTTGGTTGAACAAGGAAAACTAATTGTAGCCGGACCAATGGGCCCCAATGACAATAGCTACAGAGGAATTTTCATTCTAGACGTTAAAACCAAAGAAGAAGCACTTGAATTACTAAAAGGTGATCCAGCCATTAGCTCAGGCTTGTTAGCTGCTGATTTATATGAATGGTACGGTTCTGCAGCATTACCAGCCTATTTAGAAGATTCAGATAAAATTTGGAAAATCAATCCTTAATCATGGATCAAGAAGCCCAACGCAAGCACCTCATTGAATTGGTCACCACACGAATGCCCTACGGTAAATTCAAAGGGAGATTAATCTGTGATTTACCCGAATATTATTTAGTGTGGTACCGTGGAAAAGGCTTTCCAGATGGAAAAATAGGGATGTTGTTGGCTTCTATCTATGAAATAAAACTCAATGGACTGGAGAAAATTCTTGAACCCATTAAGAAAATGGTGCGTTAAGCCACTAAATTTGGATCAGTAAAATGAACGTAAGCGCAATTTTCATAGTTCTGATTTTAGTAGCTGAAGTTGCAGGTACAATCGGTGGTTTTGGTTCATCAGTATTTTTTGTTCCCATTGCCAATTTCTATTTAGATTTTCATTCTGTACTGGGATTAGTGGCCATATTTCACTTATCGAGTAATCTGAGTAAAATTGTCCTTTTCAAAAAGGGGCTCGATAAAACTTTAATTCTAAGAATTGGAATTCCTTCTCTCATTTTCGTCATCCTTGGTGGTATCTTGTCTAAATACTTTGATGGATTAATACTAAGTCTGTCATTAGCCATCTTTCTAATTGCATTCAGTTTGCTTTTTCTGGTAAAACGAGATTTAGTTGTCAAGCCAGAAAAGAAACAGTCAATTATTGGAGGTTCCTTATCAGGATTTTTCTCGGGTTTTTTAGGAACAGGCGGTGCGATTAGAGGATTGACAATGGCTGCCTTCAACCTTGAAAAAAGTGTTTTTATTGCGACTTCTGCTTTCATTGATTTCGTCATAGATGCCGCACGAACAGTCATCTATTATCAAAATGGATTTATTCAAGAAAAGGATTTTATTTACATCCCTTTCTTGCTTGTTATTGGGCTTGTAGGTTCTTATCTGGGGAAATTAATTTTGAAAAAAATTCCTCAAGAAAAGTTCAAGCGAATTTCACTCTACCTAATACTTATAATCGGAATCGTATCTTTGTTCGGATTTATCATTCAGTATTAAATACAATGTTGCCGCATTATTTATTTTCCTTTAAATCTAACCTGGAGGATATTCCCGTTTCCTTAAAGTTGAATAACCCTTTTAAAAATTCGCCCTCTGAAATAGCAAAAATTGCTGCCAAAGAGTTCCAAGCATATATAGCATCAGAACAGCACAATTGGGAACATAACTTCAACCTTAACAAAGGAAAAATGTTTGGTGTTTTAGTGGTACAAAATAATGATGATGAGTTCTTTTATATTGGAACCATATCTGGCAAACTAATGGGTAAAATTCAATGCGACAGGTTCATTCCTTCTGTTTTTGATGATGCGACTGATGATTTTTTCATTAATAAAGGCATGAAAGAACTGACCCAAATGAGTCATCAAATTATGGCAAGTCAATCACAAACTGAAAAAGATGATTTGATTGCTCAACGAAAAAATAAATCATTTCAACTTCAACAGCAGTTGTTTCGGAATTATACTTTTCGAAATTTATCTGGAGATTCAGCAAATGTTTTAGAGATATTCAAAGCGGCCGATCTTGATGCGCCTCCTTCAGCAGCAGGTGAATGTGCCGCTCCAAAACTCTTACAATTTGCCATGAGTCACAATTTAAAACCCGTAGCAATAGCCGAATTCTGGTGGGGTAAATCTCCTAAATCAGAACAAAGAGAACATTTAGCTTTTTATCCCGCATGTAAAAATAAATGTCGGCCAATTCTTGAATTTATGTTAGAGGACAATTCATTATACAACTCTTCGCATGGCCAATAAATCTTTTAATAAAATACCATTAAGAAAATTGAAGCACCGCGGAAAAACTTACTTGTGGAAAAGAAGCCATGTGCATTTAAAAGAAAATCAAATTTCACCTTGCAGCGAAAAAGTACTTATCTACTTAGAAAATTACAAGAACAGCCCTGTCCAAATAAGCTTTAAAGAAGATGACAATCTTTTATTGAAAGATACTTTTGGAAAATGGATAGTTGGGCATCCAGAATCCAGTGTGATTTGGTATTCAACAGAATTAAACGAAACTATCAATAAATCTGTAAAATCCATTGACCTTAACAGCCCTAAAACAATTGTCAAATTAATTGACTTTCACATTGCAAATGGATGGGCCCCTTCAATATCAAGCACTAAATTCATCAATGATTCAGCTCTTGCTCATATTGAAGAACTGGGGGTTTTTGAAAGCAAAGATTAAATTCGTACCTTGAGTTCCTCAAACAACCGATATGAAAAACATTGCAAGCATTTTAATCTGTTCTCTAGTTATTTTCTCATGCGGAAAAGCAGATTTCAAAAAAGACTGGGATAAAGAAAAGTCTGATTGTGAAAAGCAAGAATGCGTTGCTTGTTCAAGTGAAGATTACCAAGATCCAGAATTCACTGGAGAAGGAATCACGAAATACGTGCTTGAAGATTTCAAATATGATACAGAAGGCTGTATTACTGAAGGGTATGTGAAGTATTTAAAGAACGGTACAACGATCGCCTTGGTTAAATATTGGAACAAAGAAGGAGTAACTTATGGTTGTAAAACTATGTGCCCTACAGGAGATTGTTATGATGATCAAGCAACTTGTTGTAAATTCGAATACGAATGTCGAGACTAGTTGTTCAGCTTCTGAATTCTAGAAAACTTAATTCCTAAATTTCTTTCATAGTATTTTAACTGCTTTGATTCAGCATGCGTCACTATGCACAGTGAAGTACCCTGTTTGCCTGCTCTAGCCGTTCTACCCGCTCTGTGCGTATAATATTCTTCGTCTTGCGGCAATTCAAAATGAACAACATAGGTCAAACCTTCCACATCAATACCTCTTGCCGCAACATCAGTCGCCACCAATATATTGACTGATTCATTTTTAAAGGCACGCATTACTTTATCACGCTCCTTTTGCAATAAATCGCCATGAATCGCATCAGCCAGAATATTTTTCGCAATCAATTGTTTAGTCAATTTCTTAGTGGTATTCTTTGTTTTGCAAAACACCACTCCTCTATTCTTTCTTTCTGAGTTCAAAAACTGCATCAAGATGTAGAACTTTTCTTCTGGCTCACAAACTAAATACTGATGCTCAATTTGATCGTTTACTACGTTTCCTCCACTTAATTGTAATCTCACCGCATCTGGCGATAAATGCGTTGCAATCATCTTTTCAATATCATCTGGCATAGTTGCTGAAAACAACCATTTATTTTGAACATCATTTGAAAACTCCAATATTTGGTCCAGTTCTTTTTTAAAACCCATGCTCAGCATTTCATCTGCTTCATCCAACACTATTGTTTTAACTGAGCTTAGGTCAATCGCATTTTTATTCACTAAATCAATCAACCTACCCGGTGTAGCTACAACGATATGGGTTGCGCGAGATAATCTACTGATTTGACGTTCAATGTGTTCTCCACCGTAAACGGCTTCAGTAAAAATTTTATCAGAATACTTAGTAAACTTGAATAGTTGCTTGGCAATTTGCTTTCCCAATTCTCTTGTAGGACACAAAATCAATCCTTGAATTTGATCATTATTATGATCTATTTGATCCAATAATGGCAATCCAAATGCTGCCGTTTTACCGGTACCCGTTTGCGCTTGACCAACCAAATCTACCCCACCATTTAATAAAATTGGAATGACTTTTTCTTGAATTTCAGTAGGATTTTTGATCCCCATTTCATCCAAACTCTTAACGAATCCTTGCTTTATTCCTAAATCCTTAAAATTTCCCACGCCAATCAATTTTTATGCAAAGCTACAATTAAAAGGCGGGGTAAAGAATTAAAGGCTAACTTCGTTTAAGATTTCCAACGAATATGAAAAGAGAAGCTCAGTTTCATTCAAGAAGTAGGCACCACGGGCGTTATGAATTCACACCTCTTATTCGAGCGCATGCCGAACTCAGACAATATGTCCACCGGAATAAATTTGGAGACGAATCAATTGATTTTTCCAATCCAGCGGCGGTAAAGAGTTTGAACACGGCACTTCTTAAATTACATTACGACCTTGAATTTTGGGATATTCCTGAAGGATATTTGTGTCCTCCCATTCCAGGAAGAGCTGAATACATTCATCAAATTGCAGATTTAATTCGAGATGATGTTAATCATAAAAACAAAGTGACTTGTTTAGATATAGGCGTTGGTGCCAATTGTATTTACCCAATAGTTGCAGCCAGCCAGTATAAATGGAATTGCATTGGTTCAGAAATTGATGAACGTGCTTTTGAATCTGCAAATCTCATTGTAGAAAAGAATCCTGTTTTAAGTAATAAAGTTGAAATAAGACATCAAACCAACAAAGACAATCTTTTTGCGGGAATCATTAAAAAAAATGAACGAATTGATGTTTCGGTTTGCAATCCGCCTTTTTACAAATCGCGAGAAGACGCTGAAGCAGCAAACAGAAGAAAGAACAAAAATCTGCACAAATCAAAAGCAGCTGAGATTGGCAAAAACTTCGGTGGTCAAAATGAAGAGTTGTTCTGTGAAGG